>DASUBD010000620.1:0-4158 GCA_035763445.1 Candidatus Angelobacter sp. | reverse complement strand
AACCATCAAAAATGCCGAATATGACCAGCTTCGCCGTCACGGTGAAGAGACTTACCCGTTTGAATGCTGCGGAGTGCTGCTGGGACAGTTCACCGGCCAGGACCGCATGGTGCAGGAGGTGGTGCGATGCGGCAACACACGCGCTGACCGGCCGCAGGACCGCTATCACATTGATCCCAAGGAGTTGATCAGCATCCAGCGGCAGGCCACGGCCAGGGGCCTGGACATTGTCGGTTTTTATCACTCGCATCCTGATCATCCTGCGCGGTGGTCGCAGACGGATCTGGCGGAGGCGCACTGGATGGGCTGCTCTTACGTGATTACCTCAGTGGAGCGCGGCCAGGCGCACGATACCAATGCTTTTGTTTTGCATGGAGACACCGAAGAAAACAAACGGCTGGAGACGGAAGAAATTCACGTTGCCGGCCTGGTGGAGGACCGAACCCTATGTCGTTAAAAGTTATTATTCCCACGCCGCTGCGCCGCTATACCGAGGGCGCAGGGCTGATTGAAGTCTCTGGCGAATCCGTGGCTGCGGCGCTGCAGTCGCTCACGGAGCAGTACCCTCCCATGAAGCAGCACCTTTATAACGAGGAGGGCCGACTGCGGTCATTCGTGAACGTGTATGTGAACGATGACGATATCCGCTACCTGCAGAAGACGGAGACGGTGGTGAGACCGGGCGACGTAATCTCGATTGTTCCGTCCATTGCCGGCGGGAGCGGACGGTGAACTGGCCACAGCATACGAAACGCGTCCGCAGCGGGCGGGCGACGCTTGAGCTGAACACTGCCGGCGCAGCGGCCTATCCGGCACCGCCGGTTGATGAAGCGCTGGGTGTGCGGCCTTTGCAGCGCGTGGGCAATACTCCGCTGTTGCGCCTGGAAAGCCTTGCCCGGGGTATGCGTCACGTGCAGGTGCTGGGCAAAGCAGAGTGGGTGAACCCGGGAGGCTCGGTGAAAGACCGTGCCGCGCTCAACATCATTGAGAATGCGCTGCGTTCCGGCGCGCTGAGCGGAGGAAAGCGTTTGCTGGATGCCACCAGCGGCAACACCGGGATCGCGTATGCCATGATTGGGGCGGCGCACGGAGTTCCGGTTACGTTGTGCGTACCCGCAAACGTTTCTGCCGAGCGCAAGCGAATTCTTGCCGCGTACGGTGCGGAAATCATCTGGACTGATCCCCAGGAAGGCACTGACGGCGCCATTCGCCTGGCGCGGAAGATGCATCAGGCCGAGCCGGACAAATATTTCTACGCCGATCAATATTCCAACGACGCCAACTGGCTGGCCCACTATCATGGCACGGCGCAGGAGATATGGTCACAAACGCACGGCGCGATTACTCACTTCATCGCCGGCCTGGGCACCAGCGGAACTTTTGTGGGAACTACTCGCAGGCTTAAGGAACTGAATCCAGAGATTCGCGCCATCTCTGTCCAGCCTGATTCGTGTTTCCATGGCCTGGAAGGTTTGAAGCATATGCCCACTGCCATGGTTCCTCGCATTTATGATCCGTCGCTCGCGGATGCAATGTTTGAAGTGAGCACTGAGGCCGCGCATGCGATGGTTAAGCGAATGGCGCGCACAGCGGGAGTGCTGCTGGGAGTTTCCGGCGGCGCGGCGCTGGTGGCGGCGGAAAGGGTTGCTCAGCAGGCCGCAGCCAGCGATCGCCCGGCGGTGATTGTGGCGGTGCTGCCCGATTCAGGAGATCGCTACCTGAGTGAAAAGTTCTGGAGCGAGTGAAAGCAGGGAAGAAGGAAGCATCGTTGGGTCATTTTTTTCGAGATTCAGCCGATCTTCACAGCATGGAGCAGAGGAGGTTCCGCAATCAAGGCAAAGCGATTACAATAAAACATGATTCATTTTCCTGTCCCTGAAGCCCTCACTTTTGATGATGTGTTGCTATTGCCGGCGCATTCTGATGTGGTTCCGGCAGACGCGAACACCCAGACCCAGCTCTCACGCAATATCCGCCTGAATATTCCCATCATCAGCGCCGCCATGGACACGGTGACGGAGTCGCGCCTGGCCATTGCCATTGCGCAGCAGGGCGGTTTAGGAATCGTGCACCGGAACCTTTCCATAGAGCAGCAGGCTGACGAGGTGGACAAGGTAAAGCGCTCAGAGAGCGGCATGATCATGGACCCGATCACGCTCTCTCCCGACCACAAAATTGGCGACGCGCTGGAGTTGATGCGGCGCTACAAGATTTCCGGCGTGCCCGTGACCAAGAACAAGAAGCTGGTGGGCATCCTGACCAATCGCGATCTGCGCTTTGAAACCCGGACGGACATTCCCATTGGACAGGTGATGACCAAGGAAAATCTGATTACCGTCCCGGTGGGTACAACGCTGGAAGACGCGGAAAAAATCCTCCATGAGCATCGCGTGGAGAAGCTGCTGGTGGTGGATGACAAGTACAACCTCAAGGGCCTGATCACGGTCAAAGACATCCAGAAAAAACTGAAATATCCCAACGCGGCCAAAGATGAGCATGGACGCCTGCGCGTGGGCGCGGCCATTGGCGCGACCGGAGATTTTCTGGAGCGGGCGCAGGAAATGGTGAAGGCCAAAGTAGACGTGCTGGCCATTGACAGCGCGCATGGCCACTCCAGCCGCGTGATTGAGGCAGTGAAGACCGTTAAATCAAAGCTGCCTGACGTCGATCTGCTGGCGGGGAACGTGGGCACGCATGAAGGCGCGTGCGAACTGGTGAAGGCCGGAGCGGACGCGGTGAAAATCGGCATTGGTCCTGGATCCATTTGCACTACGCGCGTAGTCACAGGCGCAGGCGTGCCGCAGATTACGGCCATTGCTGAAGCAGCGCGGGCCTGCCGTGACGCCAAAGTGCCGGTCATTGCCGATGGTGGCATCAAGTATTCCGGAGACATTACCAAGGCCATTGCTGCGGGAGCGTCGGTGGTGATGATTGGATCACTCTTCGCGGGAACAGATGAGAGCCCGGGCGAGACCATTCTTTATCAGGGACGCTCTTTCAAGTCATATCGCGGGATGGGATCTTTGGCGGCCATGGCGTCGGGCTCCAGTGAGCGCTATGCGCAGAGCGTGGACGACATCGCGGCCGAGGCAATCATTGAAGATGGCGATGGACGCAGCAATCGGCTGAACAAACTTGTTCCGGAAGGAATTGAAGGCCGTGTGCCGTATCGCGGTACGCTGGCGGCCATGATCTACCAGCTGGTTGGCGGGCTGCGATCAGGCATGGGATACTGCGGGACCAATACCATTTCTGAGTTGCAGCAGAAAGGGCGGTTTATCCGCATCAGCGGCGCCGGGTTGCGCGAGAGCCACGTGCATGATGTCATCATCACGCGTGAAGCGCCCAACTATCAGGTTGAGTAGGCGGGCAGGTTGAATAGGCGGGCAGGTGGAAAAGGCCTGAGCACTTTGCCGTCGCAAGTACTGGAAACATCTTTGCCAAGATCGAAAGCGCACGTCCTGCTGTGGTGGGTTCCCACGCTGGTGTGGCTGGTTGTGCTGGCGTGGTTCTCAACGGATGCGTTCTCCGCGGACCATACGGGCAGCATTCTGCTGAAGCTGATTCACGCAGTTTACGGCAATATCTCACTTGAAGCGCTTCAGCGAATCAACTTTGTGGTGCGCAAGTCTGCGCATTTCTTCAGCTATGGATTTCTGAGTTGCGTGGCTTTTTTTACCTGGCGCGCTACATTGCCGAACGCCAAGCCCTGGCTGTTGCGATGGAGCGGCCTGGCGGTTCTGATGTCACTGGCTGCCGGATCAGGGGATGAGATTCACCAGACGCTTGTAGCGTCGCGCACGCCCTCGCCGCATGATGTGATGATTGATGTGGCTGGCGGAGTCTTCTTCCAGCTGCTTATTTATCTGGCAATTCGGAGAAGGAGCCTCAGGTTGCGAACGCTGGACGGGAAGGCAAGTCAGGAGTAAGCAAGGTAAGCAGGCCAAAGGTCCGAGTACGGCAATGTAGTGAGAGCCCTTGCCACTGGGCCGTAAAAGCAACAACCCCGCAGCTTGCGCTTGCGGGGTTGCCGGTAGTCTGTTGGGATTGGCTGAAGGCGCGGAGGCCTTTGCGAACACCAACTTCGCTAGGACTTAAAGACTCACGCCTTAAGCCTCAGCCACCTCACGTTTGTCACTACAATCAGAACTTTTCATC
>DASUBD010000619.1:0-5680 GCA_035763445.1 Candidatus Angelobacter sp. | reverse complement strand
TCCAGGAATACAACATCGGCATCGCGGGTGGGGAAGATTACAGATCCGCGAAGTTCATTTGCTGATTTTTTCAAATATTCGGCCAGCATCTCAGGCTGTGCCTGCGAATCCGGAGCAAAACGGACCTCGCAGAACCGCGTGAAGTTACCATAGGCAGCTTTGTCCGCAGAAAGTCCGATCACCCGGACTCCTGTTCCAGCCAGGTCACGCGCAATGGCCAGGCCAGAATAAAACATGTTCATGATGATGACCGGAGGCATGAGACTGGTCTGGCGTTTGTTCTGGTCGGCATTGCCAGGGACCGGTGGCGCCGAGTTGCCGGGATGGGACTCAGTGCCCTTCTTCAATATCCTCTTGGCCCGTGCGCGCAGACCACTCGGGATGAGGCTGTGCGCAGTCAAGCGAAAGCCTTCCATCGATTTCGGCTGCAACCAGATGGAACGAACTGCGTGAGGAAATGCGTGCCCGTTTTGTCCTTGCACCAAGGCGGTTGACGCCCATTGGCTCTCTATTTCAAACCGCGCACGCCGTGCCACGGATCGCGGAACCTTCCTCAGCTTCAAACCAGCTTCACATATTGTTTTCATCTCTCGAAGACGGTCTTCCGCTTTCATGTCTTTGGTCAGGCAGCCCGCGCTTGATTGACGGTAAAGAACCAGTGGCTCAGGAGCAAAGTCGGCTGGATGCTCAGCAGCAATTTTCAGCCACAGGTCCCAATCCTGCGCGAATTTGAAATCCAGGTTCATGTAGCCGGCCTTCTCCACTGCTCTCCGGCGTGCCATGACACAGGATGTGAAAATGAAGTTCTTGATCAGCAGCCGTTCAAACACATCGCCCCGGTTAGTGATGGCTGCATTGCGCGTGTAGAGGATCTTCAGTTGCTCGTCGACCGCATAATCACTGCAATAAACCAGCCCCAGTGCCGCATTCCCATTGGCGACTTCCATCTGACGCTCGATTTTGTTTGGCAGCCAGACATCATCATCATCCAGAAACGCGAGCCACTCACCTTTGGCCTCACGCATGGCAAGGTTCCGGGCGGCTGACGCACCGCCATTCTTCTGAAAGAAGCGGCGAACTTTGTCGCCGTATGCGAGAAGCTGTTCCCGGGTATTGTCCCGGGATCCATCGTCCACGACGATGATTTCGCGCACGGGCGCGGTCTGTGCCAGCACGCTATCAATGGCTTCTTTCACCTGCGCCGCGCGGTTGTATGTGGCAATCACAACTGAAACATCAACCATGATTCAATTCACTCCTTTTACCTGCCCGGGTACACGATTGGTAATCGGCGAGAGACGCTTCCGCATCCATGCGGTCCCGTCTGCCCAGAGACTTGCCAGCAGTCCTTCCGGCAAGACCCGCTGTCTCCATAAAACGGCCAGGTAAATCAATGACAATGCCAGTTTGAAACCAATTCGCAGTGACAACGACTGAACAGGAACTGCGACGCTTGCCAGCAACAGTCCGGCACTCCACGCCGCAAGCTTCAAGATGGTTGAGATATTGCAATGGAAGGCATAGGCGCGGACGCTGAACCAGTAGCTTGCTGCTGATAGAAACGCGAAACTCAGGAAGGTGGCCCACACTGCTCCCCATGCGGCAAAGCTGCGGATCAGAAACAGGTTCAACACAAGACAAACCAGCGTGGATGCGATTCCGATCACTGACAGGGTTACATTCTTTTTGCGGATAAGAAGTCCGGCTTCAAAAAACAGGCCCATTCCCTGAATGGCGTAGGCGAATGCAAGCAGAGGCACAAAGACGTATCCGGCGGAAAAACGCGCTCCCACCATCACTTCAAAGACTTCGCGGATCCCTATGCTTAGAAGGAAAGCCACGGTGATGAGTCCGGCGGCGTACAACAGGAAAATCCGGGAGAAAAGACCGGCCGCATCATCACGCTTGCTGATCTCATAGGATTGCGGTTCCCACATCAGTTGAAATGGCTGGATCGCCAACAAGCTCAAGATGTAGGCGAACTTGTATCCGACAGCATAGATTCCAACCGCTTCAATTCCCCAGAATCGCTGGAGGAAGAAGCGATCAGAGTAATTGAGTACGAACGCGGCCAACCACACGGTGAACAAGGGTGCTCCAAACCTGAGAAGCGAGATAAGCTTTCGCGCGGAGAGTCTGAGCCCGACATCTCTGAAGGTAAGGAACAATAGAGTAGCCCAAATAACTCCTCCGGCAGCGGCATTGGCCCAGAAGCATCCTGCCAGGCCAAGCTTTAATACCGCCACAAAAAGAAGATTCAGCAGCACTGACGTGACAAGAAAGGCCTGGGTGAGAAATGTGTACAGGGTGGAGCGCTGCCGACCGCGCAGGTAAACCCAGCCGATATCTGCTGAAAATGTAAAGAAGAACCCTACCGCCAGCAACTGAATCAGCACGCGATACTTGCCGCTGCCCAGCAGTACCTGCGATATCCATTGAGGAAATAGAAATGCCAGAGCGGTGACAGCGCCGCCTACAATTAATGTAGTAACGAGGCCGGTGCTGATGACAGTCTTTCGTTCGTCGTCATCTTCCGTGTCGTAGAAAAAGCGCATTACAGCCGTGGAGAGCCCGGGCGCAAGAACTACCGCCGCAATCATGGCGGCAAGGTTCAGGATTTCCATGACGCCGTATTCAGCGGTGGAAAAATAGAACGTATAGAAAGGAATCAGCAGAAAGCTGATGACCTTGCCCAGGATTCTTCCGAATCCGTAGACTGCGGCGTTGCGAAAAAGTTTGGCAAGTTGCTCGTTCATCAGTTCCCCATCTCCGAATTCACTTCTGCTGTCCGAGCCGGCACAGCTTCCCTCTTGCTGGCCTGCTCCGGCTTGTCAAAACCGGCAAAGCGATACCAGTCAAGCTGCATGGCAAACTTTCCCAACTCACGTCCCCATGGAGTAAAGCGCTTTAAGGCGAGCAGATTGTCCCCTGGCTGGTTGAAACCAAATTCCGTAGTCACCGCCGTCTCAAACCCGCACTCCGCGACAATACGCTTCGCGGTTTCACCACAATGCATGTCGCGTCCGAAGGGATAAGCAAAATGACGAACCGGGACTTTGAGCTTCTGCTCGATGGTCTTTTTGGATGGCAGCACCTCCTGTTGCAAAGCTTTGACGGACATTCGCGACAGGACAGGATGGGTGACGGTATGCGCGCCGAAGGTGATTTTGTTCGGCAGCATCTGACGCACCTCATCCCAGTTCAGCATGTAATTAGGCAGCGAAAGTGAGCAGGGCACACCAAGCACGCGGAAGAGAATCTTGATGGCCTGTGTTCGGCCGTCATTGTCGATACTGCGGAGCCAATCCAGCATCCGCTCAAGCAACTCCAAACGCTGTTCCCGCGATTCCAGTGCGCCGGCCGGTGCTCCTTCCATAATGGAAGGCAGTGCGTTGCGAGTGGTAAGTTTGAACGCAAGGCAGACCTGGTCATACCACGGAATCGTTCCTGTGCCGATATATCCCGTGGCCAGAAAGATCGTCGCGGGCAGGCCGAGTTCTTTGAGGATGGGAAAGGCGGAGGTGAAGTTGTCGCGATAGCCGTCATCAAACGTGATGGCGATGTGGTGCCGGTCCGGGTGGGTGATATGCCCTTCTGCGATGTCATCTAGGGTGACAATCTGGAAATTCCGTGCCACATACTCCATTTGCGTGCGGAACTGATCAGCCGGCATTGAGGGCAGGAACGGATCCCGATCATCGTTGATGCGGTGATAGAGCAGAATTTGGCAGCTTGGCTGTGGTCGTCTCTCAGGCCACGCCGAGTTGGCAGTGCGCCGGTAGCGGTTTGCCAGTGATCTTCCCAATGCGCCGACGAGCGTAGAGGCATACGCCGAAGCGAGAGTTGATTTCAGCTTCGACTCTGGAAGAGTTATCAGGGATGCTTGCACCGTACCGCTGCTGCCGCGAACCTTCTTGAGTGTGGCAATTAAAGGTTGGGGCAGCACCTTGCGCGCGAATTCTTTTCCATTCTCGAGAGCCGACGGCACTTTGAAAAACGCAGTTGCGGCAGACTGAGAAGCCGCAACGCGAAGCTTGATTGACTGCTTTGCTGAGGCACCCCAATCCAGTTTGTGCTGGGCAACACCTCCGAGGAAATCGTACTCCCGCACTCCGTCAGCAATCATCGAGCGGAGCCGGAACCCGCGCAGAGCGACGCCGGGACGCAGCGATTCCCAATCCGGATCGTAAGCTTCCTGCAAAAGTAGAAAACTGTTGTTGTAACGGAATCCGTACTGAAAGGCGAGAGCCCGCTCGCCGAGATCAAGACGATGAAACTCAAGCGAGCCGGAGCGGAGCGCAGCACGAGAAATGTCCCAGTAAAACTCTCTCTTCTCTTTTCCACCAAACACTCCGGGGCGGCCCTTGCTGTTCCAGCGCTTTCCGTGAAGAGCAAAGAAAAGATTCAGCCATTCGCGGAGTTGTTCTTCTGATGTGCATTGCGTGATCGTCGCCTGCTGCTGTTCAAAGAACGTCATCGCGGAGCGCACTTTGGTGCGGACCCGCGGTTTAAGCAGTTGCAAGTATCCTTCCCAGGTTGCAGGCAATTGCAAAGTCAGGCAGGCCACATCATCCTGTGCGACATGCCAGCCAAGCTCCTTGGCATGATTGCCGACACCATTCGCGAAAGGCGATGATTGCAGCGGTCCGTGCAGTTCCATGTAATCCCAGGAGTGTCGCTCAGTATTCAGGACACTCAGAGCAGCTTCAGCGAATTTCCCTTCGTAGCCGGATTTGGCGAAGCAATCGAGATAATCCGAATCGTGCGAACCATCGCCCAGGAGTTTCACGAGCTTCCATGTAGCGCCGAATTTCTTGATCGTCTCTATACAAAGGGGCGCAACCCCAATCAGTTGGTCCTGTTCCCAACCGGAGACTACAAACGGCTCCAGTTCTGCGCCATAGGCTTTGCGCCAGCCGGCAATCCATTCCCAAGTAAGGAAGAAAGTATCAGAAGAACTGCCGCGCAGCGTCTGGTTCCACTGCTCTGCCAGTAGCCGTTCTACATCGCTCCATTCTCGTGATAGCACCACGTTCATGCGGCCACCTCTTGAAAGGCATGCTGGCGGTGCCACAGTTCGCACATCAGGAACAGCCAGAGTAGATCGCCGTAGTAAGTGGAATTGTCTGCATCCATCCAGCGGAACAGGTCTTCCACGAAACTGCGCTGGAAATATCCGCGCTGGTAGGTTTGCGAATCAAGCAGAACGTCTTCTGCCAGTCCGCGCCAGAGCGGATGCTCTTTGAGCCAAAGTCCGATAGGCAGGCCAAAGCCATGCTTCTTTTTGCGCAGAATTGCTTCCGGCAGAAGGCCGGCAGTGGCTTTCTTGAACAGGTAACGCTTTTTGAGCCGCCGAACCTTTAAATGGGCCGGCAACCTTCCGGAAAAATCCGCCAGAGGAGCATCCAGCAGAGGAAAGCGCACATTGACGCCGGCCAACTCCGCCGCTCGCGCCACTTTGGGCAAATCGTTATCGCCCAGTGTCATCTTTATGTCGATATAAAGCAGGCGGTTCAGCTCGCTATGAGCTTGCGCATTGTTATAGTGTTGCCGGGGAACCTGCAACAGATCTCGTTTATGAGCGGCAGCATCACTGAGGATCTTCTCCGGAGAAAATTTCTGGAGGAGATACCACTGGAAATAACGCTCAGGATGCGGCTTATACGCCTGAGCTATGTAT
>DASUBD010000618.1:0-6982 GCA_035763445.1 Candidatus Angelobacter sp. | reverse complement strand
TGGAGTACACCACGTTCGTGCCGGTCGCGTTCAATTTGGTGATGAAGGCATCGCTCAAGCCATTGAGCGTCCTGCTGATGGCCGCCGCTGTTGTGGGAAAGTCAGTTGACCGGGTTGAACCGGTGATGTAAGCATTGCCCGCGCTATCCAGCGCAAGCCCCTGCGCCAGCTCAGTTGAGCTGCCTCCCAGCAATGTTGAATAAACCAGGTGAGCGCCTGCAGGGCTTAGTTCGGTGACAAACACATCGTTGGTCCCGCGCAATCCGCTCTGGAAGGCGCCTGCTGTGGTGGGGAAGTCCGCAGCTTCAGTAAAGCCGCTGACGAATGCGTTGCCGGCAGAGTTGACTTTGATGCCAAAGCTCACAGTGCGTCCGGAAGTTCCGCCGATGAAAGTGGAGTAGATCAGGCTGCTGCCGTCAAATGCAAACTTGGAAACGAACGCTACGGGACTGTTCGAGGTGCGCTGGAAGACTCCTGTGGTGGTGGGAAAGTCCGCAGCACCGGCCACGCCGGTGATATAGGCGTGATTGGTCGAGTCAACAGCGATGGCTTCACCTGCATCAAACCCCGTTCCACCAATCATGGTTGAATAGCGCAGCACGGGATCGATCACCAGCGTGCTCTTTAGATCGCGCTTGAGGATATGAAATCCAACTTCATTTGTTCCTAGTTTGGCGTATTCGACTTTTGCTGGAGTCTTCCTCCCGGCCGCAAGCGAATACGCGATCGCGGGCGCTTGCCGCAGATCGCCCAGATCAGTGTGGATCACGAGATTGCCGTTGCGATCAATCCGTGTACTCTTTGCGCCCTCGACTAGAAAAGCAACTTTGCTGGTGTCTGCTCCGGGACGAACCGCCAGGTCATATTCCAGGCGGCCTGCTGATCCGTACAGCAGCAGATCGACTCCAGGATAAAGGTCGCGATAACGCACTCGCGCAAAGTGCTGGACGCCCATGCGCCAGGCTGCATGATCGCGCCCGATTAAGTAATTGCTCACACCGGGAAGAGGCTGTTCCGCCTCAATCCGAGGATGAGCATTGGCGCCTTTGAAATGCATACGCAGTGCCACCGCTCTTTCAGGCACAGTGGCGCTGATGGTGTGGAGCGCGGAAACATTCTTTCGGATGGCCAGCTCGATCACAATCGCATCATCACTCAGGAAGATGTTGTAGCCAGGTCCATGAGAGATGAATCTCGCGGGTGAAGCTGGTGTGGTGGTAGCGGGCTCAAAATAAAGTTGAGTCTTTGCGTTTAGAACAACAGGTCCGGATTGAGCAACTGACTGCTGGGCTGAAATGCTGGAAATGATCAGGAGAACCACAGGTATGGCGGTCAACAAATGTTTGAGAGACGTGGGCACAAATTCCTCCGGGGCATGAAAATAGTGGGCAGAGGGGATCAGGAGGGATAAGATGGAGCAGCTTGGGTGAGAGTTGCCGCAGCTTTCCAGATTTGAGATGGATAAGATTCGTGTAAGACGGAACTAAGGCCCGGCCGAAGAAGACCTGCCCTGTTCTTCTAGTCCCGTCAATTCAGTAGCTCCCGAAAAAGCCATACAGCGTCCAATCCCTCCCGCATACACAGCCATCCAAAAGCCTGGGGACCCATATAAGAAATCTGCAGGAGATTCCATTGAGCAAATCCAGTGTCGCTGCTCCCGCTACTCTCAAAACCATTGGTTATGCTGCGAATTCGGCGCAATCGCCGCTGGGGCCGTTCTCGTTTGAACGACGCGAGCCTGGCCCGCGCGACATCCAGATTGAAATTCTTTACTGCGGCGTCTGCCATTCCGACCTGCATACCGTGCGCAATGAATGGCAAAGCACCATTTATCCCTGCGTGCCCGGACATGAAATTGTCGGCCGCGTGATTGCTGTTGGAAATCAGGTAAAGAGTTTCAAAGCCGGCGATGTTGCGGCCGTAGGCTGCATGGTGGAGTCATGCCGCAGCTGCGCCAGCTGTCGCGACGGCCTGGAGCAATACTGTGAAGTAGGTTTCGTGGGCACGTACAACGGTGAGGACAAACATCTCGGCGGTGTGACGTATGGCGGATATTCCGACAAAATCGTAGTCGATCAGGATTTCGTGTTGCGCGTTCCCGCCAATCTTGATCTCGCCGCGACGGCCCCGCTGCTCTGCGCGGGAATAACCACGTATTCGCCGCTTCGTCACTGGAAGGTGGGGAAAGGGCAGCGCGTGGGCGTGGTTGGCCTGGGCGGACTGGGCCACATGGGCATCAAGCTGGCCCACGCGATGGGTGCGGAGGTGGTGCTGTTCACCACTTCGCCCAACAAGAAAGAAGACGCGCAGCGGCTTGGCGCCAGCGAGGTTGTGGTTTCCAAAAACCAGAACGAAATGGACCGTCAGCTCAACCGCTTTGATTTCATTCTGGACACAGTCTCCGCTCCGCACAATGTGGACGCGTTCCTGCAATTGCTCAAGCGTGATGGCACGCTGTGCATGGTGGGGGCTTCGCCGGAGCCATTGCCCGTCCCGGTGTTCAGCCTGATCATGAAGCGGCGCCAGTTTGCGGGTTCGCTGATTGGCGGCATTGCAGAGACGCAGGAAATGCTGGATTTCTGCGGCAAGCACGGCATCACATCTGATATTGAGATTATTCCCATCCAGCAGATCAATCAGGCATATGAGCGCATGCTGAAAAGCGATGTGAAATACCGCTTCGTGATTGATATTGCGTCGCTGAAGGATTAAGGCTTCGATGTTTAGATCGTCAGCCACATAGCTATGTCTCTTCCTATCGCAACCGTCCTTGTTCACAGGCGTTGCACCATCCGAGTCGCCCACTGGTTACCGGGGTAACTTTGGTGCAATGGCCTTTTGGTGCAAACTGCAACTAACAGATGGGGTCGCCAGGTAGTGACGGATGAAGGATAAGCAAGCAGGGGCGCCCTCAATGTAGTTCAGCAAGGAGAAAGTGAAGATGTTAACGCAAGTTCCTACCGCGAGCTCAGCTTCCGGCAAGGCTCGCAATACCCGGCGATCGCCCCGGGCCAAGGTCAGCATGCACGTGAAAGTCTGGCGGCGGGTAAAAGGCGGAAAGAAACTTGTGCCGGGCTTTTCCAAGAACATCTGCCAGGACGGAATCGCCGTGTTTATTCCCGCTGATGTTCCCATTCATGAAAAGCTTGAGCTCCAGTTCACACTGCCGGGCTCGACCCGCGAAATCACGGTGCAGGCCGTCGTGCGGCGTGTCCACAATTTGCAGTACGGCATGGAATTCACCAGCCTTGACGCGAATAGCAAACGCCTGCTGGGCGCGCTGGCAGTGGGATAAAAAGCAGATATTTTATTTCGATGTTCAACGCCCACAGCCGCCGCTGAAAGAGTTCGCTGGCAGGAGAGGTCCGCCAGGCCTTGTCGAATCTGATCAGCAATGCCATTGACGCCATGCCCACGGGCGGCAGCCTTTGTGTTCGGGTCTCAAAATCGCACACATGGGACGACCATAAACCCGGAGTGCGCGTGACCGTCCTTAATACCGGTTCGAGCATCCCCCCGCAAGCGCGCAAAAAAGATGTTCGAACCGTTCTTCACCACCAAGGCATGTGGGCACAGGGCTTGGGCTCTGGATCACAAAGAACATTGTTGAGAAACAATGGAGCGGGATCCGCCGCCGGCTAACCCAGAATCACAGTTTTTAAGTGCTTCTGAAGCTGCAGCTTGACACGATACATATATTTCTATTATTGTCGAAATACAGAAAGAGCGATATGCCAGTCAGAGAAACAGAGGACGTTACCAGATTCGCGGACATGCTTTCGGCGATGGGCACTGAGCCAAGGCTTCGCATCGTGCGCCTGCTGCTTTCTGCCCATCCCGAAGGGATGGTGGTGGGCGAGATCAGCGAGGAGCTTGGGATTGCCTATTCCACGCTTTCGCACCATCTGGAAAAGCTCAAGAACGAAGACCTTGTAACGGTGGAACGCGAAGGAACGTTTTTGCGCTACCGCGCCAACTGCGAAGGCCTGCAGGAGCTGTTGGGTTTTCTGTTTGCGGAATGTTGTACGAGGAATAAAGCAATTAAGCCGGAAAAAATCACATGCTGCCGATAGTTGTCCAGGAGGGACCATGAGCGAAGCAGTCAAAGACGTAGTGAAAGAAAAATATGGCGAGGCGGCCCGGCGAGTTGCCGCCGGAGCTTCCAATTCCTGTTGTGGCGCCACGGCATGCGGCACGGATATCGACCCGATCACGCGTGATCTGTACGCACAGTCACAAACCAGCATCCTGCCGGAGCAGGCAGTGAGAGCGTCTCTAGGATGCGGGAATCCTACGGCCCTGGCGCAGCTCAACCCGGGAGAAACCGTGCTTGATCTTGGCTCGGGCGGCGGAATCGATGTGCTGCTTTCAGCGAGCCGCGTGGGCCCAACCGGCAAAGCATACGGCCTTGATATGACTGACGATATGCTGGCGCTCGCCCGCGAGAACCATGCGAAATCAGGCCTGGAGAACGTGGAATTCCTGAAAGGTGAAATAGAAAACATTCCCCTGCCCGATAGCTCAGTGGACGTGATCATTTCCAACTGTGTCATCAATCTTTCTGCCGATAAAGACCGCGTGCTGCGCGAAGCTTTCCGGGTGCTCAAGCCGGGCGGCCGGTTTGCTGTTTCCGACGTGGTTGTGCGGGGTGAGGTCCCGGAGCAAATTCGCAAAAGCATGCTGCTCTGGGTGGGCTGCATCGCCGGCGCGCTCAGGGATGAAGAGTACGTGGCAAAACTCGCTCAAGCCGGATTCGAGAACATTGAAATTGAACCCACCAGAATCTACACGATAGAAGATGCGCGTACGGTTCTCAGCGGGCAGGGAATTGATGTGGATTCCATCGCTGCGCAGGTGGAAGGTAAATTTATCAGCGCGTTTGTGCGTGCTGTTAAGCCAAAGGCCTGTTGCGCACCTGGGTGCTGCGCGTAAGCGCCTCAAGGAATGCGAGAGTTATCGTGCGCGGTTTCTATAACGTGCTGTTCCTCTGTACCGGCAATTCCGCCCGTTCGATCATGGCTGAAGCAATCATGAACCAGAAAGGCCGGCCCAACTTTGTTGCTTACAGCGCAGGAAGCCACCCAAAGGGCTCAGTTCATCCGGGAGCTCTGCGGCAGCTGCACCGAGTCCACCTGCCGAGTGACGGTTACCGGAGCAAGAGTTGGGAGGAGTTTGCGCGTCCTGATGCGCCGCGCATTGACTTTGTTTTCACCGTTTGCGATAACGCTGCGAAAGAAGTTTGTCCGGTATGGCCCGGCCAGCCCATAACAGCCCATTGGGGTGTACCTGATCCTGCCGCCGTGGAGGGAACGCAGGTAGAGGTTGAGCGGGCCTTTCATAACGCCTTCCTCATGCTGGACAGGCGAATCAGTTTATTTCTCAGTTTGCCGCTGCACAAGCTGGACAGCCTGTCCATTCAAAAGCAACTGGACGAAATTGGCAGAAGCTAACGGCGGCGCATGCACTCTGAGATTAGAAGATGAGAGACATTGATGTGAATGTGAAACAGGCCATGAACACTGATACAGCTTGCGCGAGTGTTACTGGCTGTTCTGTGACGGAACGGAAGCGCCTGGGCTTCCTTGACCGGTATCTGACCGTCTGGATTTTTACGGCAATGGCCGTTGGGGTCTGCCTCGGGCGTTTCCTCCCGGGAGCCACTGCTCTGATTGGAAGATTCCAATCAGGCACTACGAATATTCCAATTGCAGTAGGACTGATCCTGATGATGTACCCGCCACTCGCAAAGGTCCAATATGAAAAGCTGGGGGAAGTCTTTCGCAACCGCAAGGTGCTGGGGTTATCCCTGTTTCAGAACTGGGTAATCGGGCCGCTGCTGATGTTCGCGCTTGCGATAACGTTCCTGCGCGGTTACCCGGAATACATGACCGGCTTGATTCTGATTGGGCTAGCTCGCTGCATTGCCATGGTGATTGTGTGGAATGAATTGGCGCGGGGAGACACGGATTATGCAGCAGGGCTGGTTGCATTCAACAGCGTTTTTCAGGTCCTTTTCTACAGTGTGTATTCGTGGTTCTTTATCACTGTGCTTCCGCCGCTGCTCGGGCTGAAGGGCAGCGTCGTTGACGTGAGCATCGGGCAGATTGCGGAAAGCGTGTTCATTTATCTTGGCATTCCGTTTCTGGCGGGCATGTTTACCCGATTTGTCCTGCTCAGGCTCAAAAACCGCGACTGGTATGCCAGGCGATTCATCCCCCTCATAAGCCCGTTGACCCTCATTGCGCTCCTATTCACAATCGTGGTGATGTTCAGCCTCAAAGGCAATCTCATTGTGCAGCTTCCGCTTGATGTTCTGCGGATTGCCATCCCCCTCCTGATCTACTTTGTGGCGATGTTTTTCGTTAGTTTCTGGATGGGGCGTCACGTTGGCGCCGACTACAGCAAGACAGCAACTCTCTCGTTTACTGCGGCAAGCAATAACTTTGAGCTGGCGATTGCTGTTGCGGTTGCTGTTTTCGGGATGAACTCAGGAGTTGCGTTTGCCGCTGTAATAGGGCCTCTTGTAGAGGTGCCTGTGATGATCGGCCTGGTGAACGTTGCTTACTGGTTCCAGCGAAGATATTTTATTCCTCACTCTCCTGGCGCTGACGTTCAGCCCGCAACGTGAGAAGGACAGATGATCTGCTATGACTGCAGTGTGAGGGGCTGCCCAGCCAATATGATCATTATCCAGCGAGTAATTTTCGTTTTTCCCGGGTTCTGAAACGAGAGCGAATTTTTGAGCGGCTGCTCAGATACAATTCCAGTTCCGTGACGAACCGGGGGCGTTTCTAAGTTATTCCCGGGATCCAGAAGGAGCATGTATGAGAATGAAATTGATGGCGGCAGTTCTTCTTGCCGGAGTGGCTGGAGCCTTCGGCGCGCCGGGAGCTCAGCAGACTTTTAACGGCGTGGTTACCGATACCATGTGCGGCAAGCAGCACATGATGGCGGAGGAACCTCCGGCCCAATGTACGCGCGA
>DASUBD010000617.1:0-9547 GCA_035763445.1 Candidatus Angelobacter sp. | reverse complement strand
AAAAAGGTTGCCTTTAGTATCGCACTGCGATATTATCGCCGTGGTTCTTCATGGAACCATGCCCCTTACTGAAGCACGGAGCCCCCTGGCGTTTACACTCCTTCGATCCAGGGGGCTTTGTTTTGCTCCCGAACCGTACCGCGCCCGCGTCTGGGGTTCCTTAACGCCACTTGTTTCCAAGTTCCAGGAAGATTGCGGCATACGTGCGGATGCCCTGCCACAGATTTTCGAGACGAATATTTTCGTTGGCTGCGTGCTGGTTGTTGTCAAAGTTGGCGATCGGCAGCAGGATCACAGGCGCATGGAAGAGCTTCTCAAACAGGAATGATGGCGTGCTGCCGCCAAGCGTTGGCATCGCGAGCAACGAATCTCCGGTTGCTGTTTTGGCTGCCGCCATAAAGGCCTGCGAAACCGGCGCATCCAATGCGGTTCTCTGTGGCGGATAACCTGCTCCCCATGTCACCTGAAGCACGTGCGCGTGCTGCAAACGTTCTTGGGCGGAGGGCGGTTGCCGAACCAGAAAGTAGCCAACTTGGCTTAGGTAGTCTTCCACCTTCTTCTTAACCATTTCGGGCGTCTGGTCCGGCACCAGGCGAAAATCAAGATACGCGGTTGCAGAAGCAGGAACGGCATTGGCAGGATGCGGCCCGGTTCCGCCCCCTTCGATGCGGTCCAGATTCAGGGCCGGCTTCATGATCTCCTCAGGTAAGCTGCCTTCCCCTTCACTGCGGTCCAATTGAAACTCTTTCTTTAGCTGTGCGTCCAGATCCGGAAGCTTTTTGAGCGCGTTCTTTTCCGTTTCGCTCAGCGGGCGGACAGAACTGTAAAACCCCGGAATGGTGATGTTCCCGTCTGGAGTACGCATCCTGGCCAGCAGTGTCACCAGTTCTGAGATGGGGTTCGGCGCCCAGTTCCCATAATGCCCGCTGTGCAGCGGGCGGTTGGGACCAAAGGTGGTCACTTGGGCTGAAACCACGCCGCGGCTGCCAAAGACCACCACTGGCTGGCCGTTCTGATATATCGGGCCATCACAAATGACCCAGAGATCAGACTTAAGGCGCGGGGCATAGCGGGAGAGGATCTGCTCAAGATGAGGCGAACCCGCTTCCTCCTCCCCTTCAAAAAAGAATTTCACGTTGATCGAGGGCTGCACTTGGTCGGCCCGCAGCGCATCAAGCGCCGTCAGCAGCCCAATGATTGCAGCCTTGTCATCGCTGGCCGAACGTGCATATATGCGATCACCTACTGAGGTGGGCTGCCACGGGTCCTGCTTCCAGTCCGCCCGCTGTACCGGTTGGCCGTCATAATGGGCATAAAAAGTCACGGTGTGTCGTCCTGACCGCATAGGCATCTCCGCGATCACAACCGGTGACGCATTCTCAAATTCCAGCAGCTCGGCTTTAAGGCCGCGCTTCTGCAGCATCTGCTTCAGCGCTTCCGCATTGCGCTGGATGTTGGCGGAATCCCCTGCAATGTTCGGGATGGAGAGAAATTGCTTGAACTCGCTTAAGACTTCTTCCTGGTGCTGGCGAACGTAGTCTGCAATCTTCGCATTCAGGTCAGCGGCGGGTTGTGCCTGTCCCGCGGCAATTCCGGCGCCAATCACAAGAAGTGATGCGAGCCCCACAATGATCTTCATCATGCCTCCGCAAGCGACAATACCAGATCCAGTGTCTTCTATCCCTGCTCCAATCCCTGCTCCATGGGAAATTTGAGCACGCCATCGCGAGCCCCGCGCGATTCCTAAACTAACGTTTGCGTGAGCGTCGTTTTGCCGCCATCTTCACGATGCGTTCCTCGGCCACAATTTCGCGGTAGACTCCGCTAACGCCCATCTCTGAGCCATCCACGTTGCGCCAGACCAAGCGATCACGGCCGCCGGTTCATGGAAACCGGCCTCTAGTTCTGATCGTAAGCACGCTGCAAATCGCTGATCTCAATCTTGTTCATCTTCATCATGGCCTCGAACACAGCCTTGGATTTCTTGGGGTTCGGATCACTCATTAGCCTGCTGAGAGCGGATGGAACAATTTGCCATGACAACCCGAATTTATCCTTCAGCCAGCCACATCGTCCCTTCTCGCCGCCCTGTGACAGCTTGTCCCAGAAATCGTCCACTTCTTCCTGGGTCTCACAATTTACAAGGAAAGAGACCGCTTCTGTGAATTTGAACTGCGGTCCCGCATTGAGCCCGATGAACTGCTGGCCATCCAGTTCAAATGTCACAGTCAAAACTTTGCCCCCGGCGCGGTTTACGTTCAGCACTTTGGAGTTCTTGAAAATCGAGACGTAATGATTCATGGCCTCTTCAGCCTGCGTGTCAAACCATAAGAATGGAGTGATTTTCTTCATTTGCTTCTGCTCCTTGAGGAAAAACGCACAAATCGCGTGCTGCGGCTGCTGGCAGAAAACTCGAGATGGGAAATGGTGAGACTTCTCTACATCCCCTCGTCCGCGCTGGGGCCGTAAATCTGCGGCACCTTTGCTCCCATGGGCCGCAGATAAGTCGAGAGCTGACCTCGGTGGTGAATCTGATCCAGCAAAAATCCCCAGGCCATTTCATAGCCGAAATCTTTCATCACCTCCTGGCCGCCCCACATGAATGGCAACTGCTCCTCCCACCGCGATGATGGAATCGCCTGGAGCCGTTTGGTCAGCGCGGCGTGCTCGCGTTCGTACTGCGCAATCACGTCCTTCACGCTGTCTGGAGCCGGGACTTCCGTCCATTCGAATACTCCACGTTCCAGCCCTTCCACCAGCGCAGCTTCCTCACGAACGACAAGCCAGGCGATCTCCCGCGCCGTGCGCGCCTTGGGGTCGGGTTTGTAAGTGGAGCCCTCAGGGACGCGGCTGATCACCTTGCCCGTGGCTGCCGCCTCCTTTTGCCAATGCTTTAAAAAGAATTCCTTCTGATCCATGCTCCCTCCTGATGCACAAACGAAATGCCGCGGCCAATCTGGCGGGAGATCAATTTTATGCTGTTGCGGGGAAGCGCGTGAATGGCGTGTTACACTTTCCAGCCCACGGAGGTGCCATGCATCGTCTTTTGAAAGTTCTTGCTGCGCTGATCACGGCGCTTATGTTGTTTGGCAGCTCGGCGATTGCCATCGCAGCCGACAGAGATAAGAAGTGCGAGGAACGAATCCACAAAGCTGAGGACAATTTGCGAAGGGCCATTCACAGACATGGGGAACACAGCCGTCAGGTGGAGCAGAAACGTCATCAGTTGGAAGAAGCCAAAGAGCGCTGCCATGACAGGGACCACGATCATCGGTAGAATTCATCTGGTTTTGAATTGAATAGAAAATCAGGCCCCTGCGCCTGGTTTTTTCTTTGCGCTGAAAATGAACTCTTCTGCTTGCATCATCAGATCACTCCGCAAGAAGCACCTGACGGTTAGCCGTAAACTGCTCAATCAAGTATCATTACCTCTGACCGAACTTTTATGGAAAAAGCTCAGGTAGCACGTTTTCAGGACATTCTCACGAAGAAGCGTGAAGAATTGCGTCGTGGCCTCAACAAAGAAGAGGCGCAAGACGCGCACGATTTTGGCCGTGACGAAGGCGACCGCGCCAACTTCTCGCAATCGAAGGAAATGGCCTTCCTGCAGAAAGCCCAGGAACGAGGGCTGCTCGTTTTGGTGGAAGGAGCGCTGTCACGCATTGAGAGCGGCACATTTGGTGATTGCCTGAGTTGCGGACAGGAAATCAGCATCAAACGGCTGAATGCCGTTCCCTGGAGCCGCTATTGCATCACCTGCCAGGAACTGATCGCGGAACAGCGCTGATCACCGGGGCTGCAACGCCGCGTCCACAAATCACATCCAGCTTCCATTAAGATTCCCGGCAGCAATGAGCTCTTGTCTCAGGCCGCAGGCAGAACTCGCTTTTCAGCGGTGCGGCCAGAATTGATGACCTGCAGAGCCAGAGGAACCGTGGTCAAAGCGCCTACCAGCGTCAACGCCACTCCCGCAGCCTTGCACTGATCACGGCTCAGTCGCCCTGACATCAACAAGCCAATTCCCACTCCTAAAGCAACGCGTGTTCCAGCAATGAGACCAATTTCAGGCGCGCTCAATGTACGCTGCATCATTTCGCTACCCTCGTAAGTAAAGAATCTGTCACCGTTCAGTGATTGGATGCTGAGCCGCTTCTGATTGTTGATTTATCTACGATCGCCCGAGCAGGGCCATTCGCCATCCCAGTCCCATTAGAGTCCGAACTCCTTCAGTCCATTCCTCCCTCTTCCGGGACGAACCTGGTCCATGGTGCATTGGTGCGGATCTTTGTCGGGACGCCAGCGCAGGAATTTGGTTCCGTGGCGAAAGCGGTCGCCGGAAAAGTGATCATACTGAAATTCACCCACAACCTTGTGTTGCAGGGGAATCCATTCCACAGCGGATGCATCGCGTGTCCATCGGCTTGGCCCTCCCGGAGCCTTGCCGCTGAATCCCGTCGATTTGTCGCTCTCTTTGGCAATCAGCGGCTTTAAGATCGCTTTGAGTTTCTTGCGTTCCGGGGCTGCAAAACTGGAACTGAAGCCAATGTGATCCAATTGTCCGCTTTCGTTATAAAGCCCGAGCAAAAGCGAACCCACGTCATCACCCGGTTTTTTGCCCTTGCTGTGGGCCCAGCGGAAACCTCCCACAACGCAATCGGCCGTGCGCAGGCGCTTGATCTTCACCATTCCCGTGCGCTCGCCTGTCATGTATTCACAATCCAGTCTCTTGGCGACCACGCCATCAAGCCCCTGCGTGGCGCCCTGTTTCATCCAGCGCTCGGCCACAGAAAAATCTGAACTGGCAGGTGAGAGATGGATCCGCTCAGCGTTCTTGAAAGACGCGGCGAACTCCTGCAGAGCCATTCTCCGGGCCGAAAGTGGCAGGGAAATTAGCACCTTCCCCCGCTCGGTCAACAGAATGTCAAAGACAAGATACGAGGATGGAGTTTCCTGAGAAAGCTTCCTGATTCGGCTTGCGGCAGGATGAATGCGCTGTAGAAGCGCATCAAAATCAAGTCCCGCCGCACCGCGGATAATGATTTCACCATCCAGGATGAACTTGCGCGCAGGCAGCCGGCTAAGTTGCTCCATCAGCTCAGGGAAATATCGCGCCAGCGGCTGGCCCGCTTTGGACTGCAGGACTATTTCATTTCCGTCTCGAAAAGCAAGGCAACGAAATCCGTCCCACTTTGGTTCGTAGAGCCAGCCGGCTTCACCTGGTATTTCTTTTACTGCTTTCGCTTCAGCCGGAGGATAGGGCGGTTGAATAGGAAGATTCAGTCGAGGGAAAACATGGCCGAGAGCATCTGCAGGAACCGCACCGGCGGTAACATCAGCTTGCTTTTTCACACGCGGCATGCACCTGTAGATGCCACCGCGTCCGCTCAGGTAGCTCAAAGCCGCGCAACCAGTCTGCGAATTGCGGGGCTGATTCGAGTTCTTAGCGCAAGAAGCAGCACTGCAGCCGCACGGATTCATTGCTGCGACATTGTCGTTCGCGCAATTTTAGTTCGGCTTCTTCGGCATCACCTGTTCGTCCTGGATTAGAAACTGCGCCGAACACTTTTCAGATCCGCAGATGACTGGAATGATTCCGCGCATCTGCTTCCGGGTAATCAGGCCCAGCGTGCCGCATTCAGGACAAGCCAGAACAGCCCAGTAAGGATCGTCCTGGTCGCCAACCTCTCCCGCGTTTTCCAAAACAAAGATGCTTCCCGGCTCCATCTCTTCCGGAAGCCACTCTGTAACAATGCTCAGCTGTGCCACCATGAACCACCTCCGTCACCGTTTGCTGCCGGTTCCTTCTCCCTTGTTGATCGCTGGAAGCAAAAATTCATGCGTTGCCTTCATGAACTTCTGCGTTTGCCATTCCGGCGAAGCGACTGTGCCTGCGCCGGACGACGGTTAAAAGTCTCCGCTCTCACTTCGCGCACTGCGTCACTCAGGCAAATGCCAAGCAACGGCTGTCGCGAGTTCTTGAGAATATCAATCACCTGCCGTTGCGAATTTTCCAGATAAATTCGTTTGCCATCGGTCAGCAGATGGTAGTCAGAACCAGAGCTCACAGCGTCTGCCAGTCGCCCTCCGAACTCTTTCTGCAGAAAGCGCATGATGCGTCGCACCCGCTGCAGCGGAAAGCCTTTTCTCCTGAGAGCGCAAATTACTGCCACCTCAGCCAGGTCTCCCTGCGAATACAACCGTCGCCGGCCTTCCCTTGCCGGCGCAACGATGCCGCGCTCGTCCCACCACTGCAACTGCCGCGGCGTGATCCCAGTAACTTTCACCACCTCCGCCGATGTAAACTGCTTTTCCATTGTTGTTAGGAAATGTTTTAAACATTTCCTCTGCCAAATGTTTGGATCATTTTATGGGAGGTATCACGGAAGTCAATACAAATCGATCTTCTTTGAATGAGTCAGGAAGAAAACTGAGGGCTGTTATTAGCGGGGCTGTCAGATCTGTGATCGGCTTGATTACTCTAGTTCGCGCTTCCGCCACCGACAAAATGCACGATCTCCAGCTTGTCGCCATCCTTGAGCACAGTGGCTTCCCAGTTGCCGCGCGGCACAATTTCCAGGTTCAGCTCAACCGCCACACGGTCTTGCTTCATGCCGAGTTGAGCGATCAGTTCGCTCAGGCTGAGCTTCTCCGGAAAGGAACGCAATTCACCATTAATCTGCAACTGCATCGGCACGATTGTACGTCATCTCTGCATTCATGATGAGAGTGAGCACAAACTACTCCGGGTTGCGTAATGTACTCAAAACTTCCTGCCACGTGGTGACTCCCATGTGCATCATGAAAAAGTTTTTCACCTCTAAATGTTCGCGCTGGACGGCGTCGGCCACCTCGGACACGGTTTGCGGGATAAAGTATTGGCCGTCCGGGAGTTTTTGAAATGCGTCACTTCCATAAAGCAACTTATGCTCCGGGAAGTAGACCATCATCTGGCGTTCGCTGAATTCGCCGTGCAGAGGAAAGATCTCCATACGGTTTGAGCCCGTACCCAGGTCTACTCTCCTACTTACGAGATGGAAAATAGGACGCCGAGCTGACGTGGCAAATGCATCTGGGTGCCGGTTGCGGGGGGCATTCAAAAGGCGGTGAATCAGCGGCTCGGTTCTGTCGAGCACGTACACTGGAATGCCGCGTGCAACATATTCGCGCAATCCTCCAATGTGGGGCCATGCGTCTGACGTGGTAATCACTGCTTTGACCGCAACGTTCGGGAAGCGGCGCTTGGCTTCAGCAAGCACTTTGGATGAGTATCCGGAAGAGATCGGCGCTTCCAGAATTACGATTCCATCGGGTTGGCGGATGATGGTTGTATTCCATGCTCCAGGAAGGATGACGATCCCCGGGGCGGGTTCCTGCACGGGACGCGAGGAACCACCAAGTGGGCGATCATCGGCGGTCACCAGGCCACGCGCGGCAAAAGCTTCACGGGTGGAAGGCGAAATCGTAAAGTCCCCTGGCTTTACCGGTTGATTGAATTCGAGTTTCACGATTGCAGCCGAACGGTCCAGCATGCCATTTCTGAAGGTATCCGTCTGCAACGGATAGTGAAGACCTTCTTGCAACCACCACAGGGAATAGTAGACGCGCGTGCTGACGTCTCCCCAGATGCTCCAGAACATTCCATAAGGGTAAGCGGTCACCCATTCGACCGCAGTTGGGAGGTGGGTTTCAGCATTTAAATAGATGCGTACAGGGGTGCCCGCGCGGCTGAACTCAATCACATGATGAGGAACTCCCTGCAGCATCAAGTCAGGCAGACGCTTCAGGTTCTCAGCGGCCAGGGCATTCAGCAGAACTCTTTCCGGCCCCATCGTGAGAGCATCATCCGCCTCCTGAAGTTCCTGGCCAGACCCCGGCATTTCATGATCTCCGGATTTTTGCGCCGCCACACCATCGGCTACCAGAACCGTTGATGTATCTTCCTCCACCGCATTGCGACGATGCACCTCTCGGCGCCAGTTGCCACGCTCCAGATCACGCCATTCATCCGTTTGTTCGTAATCAATGATGTACGGTCCTTCAGGACGTTCCGATTGCTCGAGGAGATTCCTGTGGCCTACCGTCTTCAAATGCAGCGTCTTCAACTCGCGGAGTTTCTGTTCCCCGCCCATTGCGGCAAGAGCGCTATGGATCAGGTCAGCGGCTGTCTGTTTTGGAAGCTGTTGTGACCATGCAGCACCAGCCGTCGCGGCAAAAAGAACAAGAGCACGTATTCTCACAAGTCACCTGGTAGCCTTAGATAGACCTGGAAAGAAAACGTGAGCAGACAGACTCAGTACCCTCTTCTCTTGTCCACCTCATTCAACAGCGGCTTGCCTGCAATAAACCGGTTCAGGTTTTCGACGATCAGATCATAGTGCCGCTCCCAGAGTTTTTCCGTAACTGCAGCTGTATGTGGCGTGATCAGCACGTTATTCAATGACCAGAAGGGCGACTCCGGCGGCAACGGTTCTTCCACAAAGACGTCCAGCGCGGCGCCGGCAATTCGATCATGCTGTAAAGCATCAATCAGGGCGGCATCGTCGATCAGCGGACCGCGCGCTACGTTGATCAGGCATGCGCTGTGCTTCATCTTGTTCAGTCGGTCTTTATTAATGATGGCATTGGTTGCCGGTGTCACCGGAGTACACAGCAGCACATAATCGGCCCGGGGCAGGAGTTCGTCAATCTTGTCGGGCCCGTAGACTTCATCGGCAGGCTCCGCGCCTTTGCCCGGATTCTCGCGCACAGCAATTACCTTCATTCCCAGCCCTTTGGCGCGCGTGGCAAACTCGCGCCCAATTCCACCCAGACCAACCACGAGCACCGTCGCTCCTGCCACTTCACGCGGGCGTGGATACTCGTTCCACATCAATTCCTGTGCCCAGATTTTGCGGGCCTGGTAATGCATAGCCTGAGGCAGGCGCTTGGCCATCGCCAGCAGCACAGCAATGGCATGCTCGGCCACCACGGGCCCATGCACGCCGGTGGAGTTGGTGAGTATTACATTGCTGTTGATCAGCTCGGGATACATGAGCTGATGAACGGCAGCCGCGGGTGAATGGATCCATTTGAGGCGGCTGGCAATTTTGAACTGCTCCGGCCTTAACGACCAGCCGATAAAAACATCGGTATCAACAATCTCTTCCGGCACGCGGTCATAGCTCTGCAACTGGTCGACAATAAAGTCAGGAAAGGCCTGTTGCAGTTTCTGGCGCAGCCAGGTTGGCGCATGCCACAGTTCAAAGCGATGGTAATGGACGATGAGAATTTTCATTGGGAGCAAATAGCAATTAGCAAACAGCAATTGGTCTTTGGCAATTGGCTTTTGGCCAAAACGTGCGAAGCCTTGTTTTTGATACGCTAAGAACTCTACTTCTCGACCACCCTCAAATCTTTTCCCGTCATCTCTTTTGGCTGCGGGAAGCCAAGCATGCCCAGCACCGTAGGAGAAATATCCTGCAAGGAGCCGTCTGGCCGCAAAGAGAATTTCTGCGCTTCTTCGCTCACCACAATGAAGGGCACTGGATTTGTGGTGTGCGCGGTGTGC
>DASUBD010000616.1:0-3882 GCA_035763445.1 Candidatus Angelobacter sp. | reverse complement strand
CGGGGCGCCTGGGTTATTGAAGCTGCCGCTGGACCGTGAACGTCCGGTGCAGCCGAGTAGGCGTGGAGCGACGGTGGGATTTACGGTGGGAGAAGGGCTGTTGCAGGAGTTGCGGAGGGTGAGCCAGGGGGAAGGGGCGACATTATTTATGACGCTGCTGGCGGCGTTCCAGGTGCTGCTGCACTACTACAGCGGGCAGAGTGACATTGTGGTGGGGACGGATGATGCCAACCGGCAGCGAGGAGAGACGGAGGGGCTGATCGGCTTTTTCATCAACCAGTTGGCGTTGCGGACAGACCTGTCGGGGAACCCGAGTTTCCGGAAGGCATTGCAGCGGGTACGGCAGACGACGCTGGATGCATATGTACACAATGCAGCGCCGTTCGAGAAAGTGGTAGAGGCCCTGAACATCCAGCGCAGCTTGCAGCACTCACCCGTCTTTCAAGCCAAACTCGTAATGCAAAATCTCTCACCCGACCAGTTGACCTGCGCCGGATTACACATCCGAGGCTTCCCCCTGGCAAGCAGTGTCGCAAAGTATGATCTGACGCTGACGGTCGTAGAGCTGGAAAAATCGCTTTCCGGTGTGATTTCCTATCGCGATGATCTTTTCAATCACTCAACCATTTTGCAAATGGCAGAAACTTTCCAAAGGCTGCTCCAGCTAGTCGTGAGCAGCACGGACGCAGAGCTGTCAGCACTCCGCTCGGAACTCTACGGCAAACCAGGCCCGCCGCTAGCCACCATATCAACTTCCGAGAACCTGAAGAAAAGACGTAAACCCGTAAGTGTTGCAGTGGCTCCTTAATTACATTCTCCTTTCAACTCCATAAGGCTCTCAAAATGGCAACAACGCAAGCAGTACAAGGGTTCCAGATTTCGCCGCAGCAGTCGGCGCTTTGGAAGTTAATACGTCGCGAGGGCAATGCGGGTTTTGGCGGCTGTGTCCGTATCGCGATTACGGGTGAGTTGGATCATCAGAATCTGCATCGTGCTTTTGCGTGTCTGGTGCAGAGACACGAAATACTCAGGACAACGTTCGGCTTCGTCGAAGGACTGAATGAGCCTCTGCAGGTCATCCATGACAGCTCGGACACGCAACTACAGAAAATTTCGCTGCGCGATTTGAGCGGTGATCAGCAGGAGGCCGCAATCAAGGCTCATTTTGCTGAACTTCTTGCTCACGCCTGGGATTATGAAAAAGGACCTCTGTTGCTGGCCCGGGTCTTTGAACTTTCCGACGCACAGCACGAATTCCTGCTTGCCATGCCCGGCCTTTGCGGAGACAGAGCCAGCCTGTGTCTGCTGGTGAAGGAATTAGCGAGCTTGTACGAAAGTGATTCGCTGTCGGATTCGCCTTCGCAATATGCGGACGTTGCCGGACTACTGTTGGAGAGAGAGGCAGAAAGCAAAGAACGCCAGGCCGCAGACCGAAATAGAGAAAGTATCGTTCAGCTCATACTTCCGTTTGAACAGGTACTGGCGTCGATTGTCGGCCCATTTACCGTTGAGGCGAAGATTGACAGCTCAATTACTTCACGGCTGCAAAACTCTGCGAGGGAATTGAACATTTCCCTGGAAACACTGCTCATTGCCTGTCTTGACGCTTTGCTTCATCGCTTGGGAGTGTCTTCGGCCGCGAAGATTGGAGTGCTGGCTGAGGGACGAGAAGAGCCGGACTTTGCCAGGTGCATTGGTCCGCTGAGCAGGTATGTGGCGCGGGAGAGGAGCGTCGAGAACCGGCGCCTCCGCGATCTTGCCAAGTTTTGGCAAAACCAGCCGCCTGAGCATGGCTCTGAAAGCAGCACACCGGAAATGCTGCCGTTGCTGTTCGAGTTCCATGAATCTCCGCAGCCATTCGAAGCTGGCGGCGTAGTGATGAATGTTAAAGCCGTCGGAACCAATGCAGCGGCTTACAAATTGCGTGTAGTCTGCCGCCATGACGGCAATTCTATTGTCACGGAGTGGAATTACAACGGCAGGTTCTTCGATCGTCGCGATGTTGAGCGGCTGGCACAGTATTTTCTGCGGATTTGCGAAGTCGATATTGATGCCAATGTGGGCGAGCTAAGAATTCTCTCCTCGTCCGAGGAGACGTGGCTGCTTCATGAATTAAATTCCACGGAACAACATTTCGGCGCCGCGTTCGCACTGCATGAGCTATTTGAATTGCAGGCAGCGCGCATGCCTGATGCAACCGCTCTCTCCTTCGAGAAGCAGACGCTGAGTTACTCAAAATTGAACGCACAGGCTGAAGCTTTGGCCGGGGCTTTGCAATCCCGTGGCGTTGCTGAGGGCTCCTCAGTTTGCCTCTGCATGCGGCGTTCGCTGGAGATGGTAATCGGAATACTGGGAGTCTTGAAGGCCGGCGCCTGCTACGTGCCCCTTGATCCTGACGAGGCGCCTGAGCGGAGAGCTTATATCGTTCGTCATTCTGAAGCCAGCATTGTGGTTACCACACCCGATCTCCAGCCTCTGGATGTTCCTTGTCCTGTACTGGCAATCCAGAGTGGTTCAATGGCAGTATCTGATTCTGTCCGGAAGAGGCCATCCGTTACTCCTGCCAGTCCGGCTTATCTTCTATATACGTCTGGATCCACTGGCCAGCCCAAGGGAGTTGTCATACCGCATGGCGCGGCGGTCAATCACATGCTATGGATGCAGCAATGTTTCCCGCTGGAAGATGGTGACCGGGTGCTACAAAAGACTCCTTTTCAGTTTGATGCCTCTGTGTGGGAATTTCATAGTCCACTTGCAGCCGGGGCGCAGATCGTCATTGCTCCGCCGGGGCTGCATCGCGATCCGGCAGGGCTAAACACATTGATAAAAGAAGCGGGTATTACACGCTTGCAGGTGGTTCCGACACTGCTGAGAGAGCTGTTGGTAGAGGGGGCCGGGTTCTCTGAGATCACGAGCCTGCGCGATGTCTTTTGCGGTGGAGAATCTATTCCGCCTGAGCTTGTGCGGCGCTTCCACAATCTGAGCTCTGCGAGGCTCCATAATTTATATGGCCCGACAGAGACCACGATTGATGCCACGTTTCATTCTTTCTCCCCATCAACTGTGGATGACGTTACTCCCATCGGCCGTCCTATCAGCAACACCACGGTGTCTGTACTCAACAGTTCTCTTGAGCTCGTTCCCGCGGGATTAGCGGGAGAACTATTTATTGCGGGTGAAGGGGTTGGCACTGGATATCACGCACAGCCAGCGCTGACTGCAGAACGTTTTCTTCCCGATCCATTCAGCGTTCGGCCCGGAAAGCGCATGTATCGCACCGGGGATATTGTCCGTTGCCGGCCCGACGGAGTCCTGGAATATCACGGCCGCAGCGACCATCAGATCAAACTGCGCGGGTTCCGAATTGAACTGGGTGAAATTGAGGCGAGACTAGAGCAGCATAACGCAGTGAGCCAGGCGGTGGCCATAACGATTGACGGAGCAGAAGAGGGACAGCAATTGTTTGCGTATCTCATGCGGCGACCGGGGCAGATTGCGCCTTCTGTGACTGAATTGCGTGATTTCATGCTGGCATGTCTTCCTTCGTACATGGTCCCGTCAGGCTTCATGTGGCTTGATCGTTTTCCCCTGTTGCCGAGTGGCAAGGTGGCTCGTAAAGCTCTGCCTGTTCCCAAAAATCCGGGAATGGTTTCCGGAGTTCTCTACGTTCCTCCGCGGACGGCCGAGGAAGAAGTATTAGCTGCGATCTGGTCGGACGTACTTGGATTGGAACGTGTGGGGGTTCGCGATAACTTTTTTGTTTTGGGCGGAGATTCCATCCGCACCGTCCAGGTGCTTGCTCTGGCGCAGAAGAGCGGACTTGGTCTGACGCTGCCCGATTTGTTTGAACGCCAGACCGTCGCCGAACTGGCTCAGGTCTGC
>DASUBD010000615.1:0-4752 GCA_035763445.1 Candidatus Angelobacter sp. | reverse complement strand
CGCCAGGCGGCAGAACATTCGCCTTACGTTGGGCCGGAGAAGACCAACACCACCCATTACTCTGTGGTGGACGAAGCTGGCAATGCGGTTTCCGTGACCACTACTCTCAATGACAGTTTCGGCGCCCGCGTGGCCGCTGGTAAGCTGGGCTTCTTGTTGAACGATGAGATGGATGACTTCACCTCCAAGCCCGGAGTGCCCAACATGTACGGCCTGATCCAGAGTGAGAACAACGCGATTGGCCCGGGCAAGAGGCCGCTGAGCGCGATGGCGCCAACCATCGTGACAAAAAATGGGAAGCTCTTTCTGGTGCTGGGCTCGCCTGGTGGTCCGCGCATCATCACCACAGTAGCCAACATCCTGATGGGCGTGATTGATTACGGCCTGGACATTCAGCAGGCAGTGAACGCTCCGCGCTTTCATCATCAGTGGGAGCCCGACGCTATTTTTATTGAGAACGTGGGAATTTCTCCTGACACTATCAAGCTGCTGCGCGCGCGCGGCCATGATGTGCGCGAAGAAGGCTACTGGAGTGACGGCGAGTGCATTGAGGTAGACCCGAAAACAGGCGAATTGCTGGGCGCGCCGGATGGACGCAGTGGCGGCAAAGCGGAGGGATACTGAATGCTGCGCGCAATGTCCAGCTACGTGTACATCAAGAAGCGCCTGCATCCCGGCCTGCTGGATGCCATGAAGCGCGGCGGAGCCCAGGCGGTTGAACTGTTTGCCGCGCGCGGGCACTTCAATTACACAGACAAAGAGCACATCAAGGAGCTGAGCGCGTGGTTCAAGAGTGAAGGAGTGGAGCTGCACTCCATGCACTCTCCCATTTACATGAGCAACGATTTCAAGTCCGGCGGCGCTCCGCTCAATATCGTCGACCCGGACAAGCCGCGGCGGATTGAAGCCATGGACGAAATCAAGCGCGCCGTGGAAGTCGCGGAACAGATGCCCTTCCGCTTCCTGGTGCAGCATGTCGGCAAGACCGATGAGTACGACGATCCGCGCAAGTTCGAGTGGGCCATGAGCGGCATCGAACACCTGCGAGCGTTTTCCCGTCAGCTTGGCGTGACGCTGCTGGTGGAAAACACTCCGAACGATCTGGCTACTCCGGAGAAGCTGAAAGAGCTGCTGAAAGCGCTGCATTATCCTGACCTGGGCGTTTGCTTTGACACAGGGCACGCGCACATGACCAGTTCCGTGCATCAGGCTCTTGGCGTGCTGGAGCCTTACATCCGCTCCACCCATGTGCATGACAATAAGAGAGAGCGTGACGCTCATCTCTGGCCGGGTGACGGGACGATCGACTGGAATGAAACCATGCAGGCGTTGCGTGGAGCCCCGCACATGCCTGCGCTGCTGATGGAGATTGAAGGCGAAGAAGGTATGGACGTCTCCGGCAAGATGGCGGCAGCCTATAAGAAGCTGGAAGAGGCTGCGCTGGCGGCCACAGATTGAGCCGCACCAGGAGTGATTGAACAGAATTATTGAATATGGACCAGACAACTACAACGACAGCGCAGGCGCCCGTAACAACCATTGCGGAGATTGGCCGGCATGATGGACAGCAGGTAACTGTCCGCGGCTGGCTGTACAACAAGCGCGAAAGCGGCAAGCTGATCTTTCCCATCTTCCGCGACGGCACAGGAGTGATCCAGGGCGTGGTGCCCAAGAACCAGGTAACGCCTGAGGTGTTTGATACGCTCAAGAACCTGACGGACGAATCCAGCGTGATCGTCACGGGAAAAGTCAGGGCAGACAAGCGCGCACCGGGCGGGTATGAACTCGATGTCAGCGATGTGAAGGTTGTGCAGCGCGTGCCGGAAGACGAACCTTTTCCCATTGCTCGAAAAGAGCACGGCCCCGATTTTCTGATGGAAAACCGGCATCTCTGGATACGAACACCCCGGCAGGCAGCCATCCTGAGGGTGCGGGCAGAAATTGTGCGGGCAGCGCGAAATTTCTTTGACGATCGCGGCTTCACGCTGACTGATCCGCCCATCCTTACCCCTGCGGCGTGCGAAGGTACAACCACGCTGTTCCCCGTCGATTACTTTGAGGAGCAGGCCTACTTGACGCAATCCGGCCAGCTCTACATTGAAGCCACTGCGATGGCGCTGGGCAAGGTGTATTCGTTTGGGCCGACGTTTCGCGCGGAAAAATCCAAGACGCGCCGCCACCTCACCGAATTCTGGATGGTGGAACCTGAAGTCGCCTACGCAGAGCTCAATGACATCATGGAGCTGGCGGAGAATTTCATCAGCCACGTTGTTCAGACCGTTCTTGCGCGACGGGCTGACGACCTGAAGACGATTGGCCGCGATGTAACCAAGCTGGAAAACATCAAGGCCCCATTCCCGCGCATCACCTATGACGAAGCAGTCAAAATCCTGCAGGATGGCCATGCGAAAGGGCAACTTGAGACCAAATTTGAGTGGGGCGGGGATTTTGGATCGCCGGACGAGACCTACATCTCTTCACAGTTTGACCGGCCGGTGATGGTGCATCGCTATCCTGCCCAGGTGAAAGCGTTTTATATGGAGCCGGACCCGCAACGTCCTGAACTGGCGTTGTGCGTTGATGTGCTCGCGCCTGAAGGCTACGGCGAGATCATTGGCGGCTCGCAGCGCATTGGTGATTACAAGCTGCTGCTCAAGCGCATTCAGGAGCATGATCTGCCGGAGTCGGCATTCAAGTGGTATCTGGACCTGCGCAAGTTTGGCGGTGTGCCTCACGCCGGTTTTGGCATGGGGATCGAACGCGCGGTGGCCTGGATCTGCGGGCTGGAGCATGTGAGAGAGACCATTCCATTCGCCCGCACACTGACTCGCATTTATCCATGAGAAGGGACCTATGACGCCGGAAACTACAGTCGCTTCGCCGACCAAAACAGAACAGCCGACCAGGCCCGTGATTAGCGACAACATTGTTCCCAAGAAGATCAGGATCCTGGGCGTTCCGCTTGATTTGGGCCAGTCGCGTCGCGGCGTGGATATGGGCCCGTCCGCAGTGCGTGTCGCCGGCCTTGAGGCGCGGCTTGAGGCGCTGGGGCACGTGGTTGAAGATGGCGGCAATGAGGCCGTGGCTCTGGCGGAGCAGAAGAAAGAGGGCAATCCCAAAGCCAAATACCTCAAAGAGATCACTGCCACCTGCACTAAGCATGCGGAGATGGTTTTCAAAACTCTGGAGGCAGGAAAGTTTCCTCTGGTGCTGGGCGGCGACCACTCTGTAGCGGCGGGAACCGTAGCCGGGGTAGCCGAGTTTTTTCGCCAGCAGCGCAGAGTGCAGGAGCAGAAAATCGGCCTGATTTGGATTGACGCCCACGCTGACATCAACACGCCTGATACCTCGCCCAGCGGAAACGTGCATGGCATGCCGCTGGCCGCCATCATGGGTCTGGGGCCTGCCGAGTTGGCGAACATTTATAGCTTCTCTCCCAAGATACATCCGGAGAACTGCGTCCTGGTGGGCGTGCGGGATATTGATGCTCGCGAGAAAGAGAACATCAAAGAAACCGGGATTGAGGTTTATACCATGCGAGACATCGATGAGCGCGGCATGCGCACGGTCATCGAGGAAGCCTTGCGCGTTGCCGGCCGCGGCACCGCGGGCTATCACGTCTCGCTCGATATGGACTGGATTGATCCGGAAGATGCGCCCGGCGTCGGCACGCCTGTCCGCGGCGGGGCAAGCTATCGTGAAGCTCATCTGGCCATGGAGATTATTGCTGACCACGGCCGCATGGTGAGCTTTGAGATCGTGGAAGTGAACCCGGTGATTGACGAGCATAACCGCACGGCCGACCTGGCGGTGGAATTGACTCTGTCAGCCTTCGGAAAGAAAATTCTGTAGTCAAGGCTTTACAAACTGGTCATGTACAACTCGAGAGTACGAACGCGTAATGTTGTTTTGCTTTTCTTTGCACTCATGGGTCTGGCAGCAATCGCCGTGGGTCAAAACCAGGACGCGCCCAAGCGTGGCCCCTCCACCCCGGAAGAGCGCAAGAGATTTGTGGCCATCGCCCACAAGATGGAAAATGCGCCGCTCGATTCCAGCCTGCACAAAGAACGCGACTGGGCTCTGCACTGGATGATTGATATTCCGGATATAAACGTGAATCCATGCGCTGAACTGCTGGGCAACTTCATGGAATCGCGCTATCGCTACAAAGCCGAGATCAACGGGCAGGTGGCGTTTTCCATGGCGGCCTTCATGATTGAACATCCTGACAAGATGGGAGACCTGGTCGCTACGAATACAGCGGCGCTGGAGGGAGCTTTGAAGGCGTACCGGGCCATCCTGAGGATTGAGCCAACGGCGCAATCAAGCTTTATGGAAGCCCTGGCGGAACAGCAAAGCCAGGGCAAGCTGCCTGAATATGTCCGCGAATTGACGAAGCGCGGCTGCGACAACGGCGATGAGCGGGGAATGTAAAAGCAGTCAGCAGTCAGCAGTCAGCAGACAGCCCAGCATTTCAGCCTCTGAACAGAATTGATGGAAACAGATTGTTTCTGATAAGGGCGTCCTCCGTGTGGCCGCAGTTTTTGATGGGCTTACACGTTCGTAAGGGGCTGAGTGCTGACGGCTGAGTGCTGAGTGCTTTAAAGTAAGTTCAATGCAAAAAACCAGAGTTGGTGTTCTATTTGGCGGACGCAGCGGTGAGCATGAAGTTTCCCTCCTGTCAGCAGCTTCCGTTCTAAAGGCAATTGATCCCCAAAAATACGAGATCATCCCGATTGGGATTACCAGGGA
>DASUBD010000614.1:0-3339 GCA_035763445.1 Candidatus Angelobacter sp. | reverse complement strand
CAAGCAGGACATCTCTTCCGTGGTCACCGCCTCTGGCGAGATCCGGCCGGAGACTTACGTCAACATTGGCGCCAATGCCATGGGGCGCATCACTCGCCTTTTTGTCCAGGAGGGCGACAAAGTAAAAAAAGGCCAGGTTCTGGCGCAGCTTGAAAATGTCCAGTCTGCTGCTGACGTGAACGCCATGAAAGCGCAACTTGCCAGCAATGAGACGGACGCAGTAGCCGCGCAGGCCGCTCTCAATACTTCTATCGCTCAGTCCAAGAGCAGCTCAGCTGATCTGGCCCGCGCCAAGCTTGACTATGATCGCGCTCAGGACCTGTACAAAGACCAGCTCATCTCCAAGCAGGATTTTGACGCCAAGAAAGCTGCTTATGAAGTCGCCGAAGCAGTCGCTGCGCAGGATCATGCCCGCGTGGCACAGGCCCGCGCTCAACTCGATTCTTCTCAGGGCCACATCAGCCAGAGCAAGGCGCAGCTCACGCGTGTGAGCGACATTCTCAGCAAGACCCTTTACAGCGCCCCGTTTGATGGCACGGTTACTAATCTTCCGGTGCATCAGGGCGAAACCGTCGTCATGGGCATCCAGAATGCTCCGGGGAGCACCCTGATGACCGTGTCAGATATGTCCGTGATTACCGCTGAAGTTCACGTCGATGAAACTGACATCGTGAACGTGGCCATCGGCCAGCCCGCGGAAGTTACCATTGATGCCATTCCCGACAAAAAGTTTAAGGGCAAAGTAACGGAAATCGGTGACAACGCCATTGTGCGTTCCACCGGAGTTTCCAGCGAACAGAGCGCAACCAGCAGCCAGGAAGCCAAGGATTTTAAAGTCGTGGTCACGCTTGACAATCCTCCGGCCAACCTGCGGCCGGGACTTTCTGCCACCGCCAAGATCACCACCGGCACCGCCAAAAGCGCGCTCACCATCCCAATCCAGGCGCTGACAGTGCGCGACAAGAAAGATCTTGAAGCGCAGAACAACAAATCCAAAACCAGCAAGACTGCTCCTGTTGCACAGGTCAAAAAAGACGCTGAGGAAATTCAGGGCGTCTTTGTGATCACACCCGCGCACAAGGCTGAATTTCGCAAGGTAGAAACAGGTCTGACCGGTACTACTGACATTCAGGTGAAAGACGGTCTCAAAGAAAACGACGAAATCATCACCGGCAGCTACAAGGTCCTGAAGACCCTGAAAAACGGCGCCGGTGTGAAAGTGGATAACTCGCAGGTGAGCAAGGCGGAATCGTAAACCGTAACTGTAAACCATGGCTCGGTTCCAGCGTCTAAGAAAGTAACTAGGGAAGTATTGATTTATGCGGCGGCAGGGGCGGCTTGCCGCGAACCCACCAGGAGAGAAGAATGGCAACACAGATTGCGGACGTAGCCCAGAATAATCTCGTCGCGCCTCCGCCAAATTGCATTATCTGCACGGACGAGCTCTGGAAAACCTACCAGATGGGCACGGAAGAAGTGCATGCGCTCCGCGGCGTGAAGATGAGCATCAACCGCGGCGAATACGTTGCCATCATGGGGCCTTCCGGCTCGGGAAAATCCACGCTGATGAACCTCATCGGCTGCCTCGATACGCCCACGCGTGGCCGGTACTGGCTCAACGGCAATCTGGTGAGCGAACTCGACGATGACGAACTGGCCCGCATTCGCAACCGTGAGATCGGGTTTGTATTTCAGACCTTCAACCTGCTCGCGCGTGCCACGGCCTTGCACAACGTGGAGCTTCCCTTGATTTACAGCGGCACGCCCGCTGAGGAACGCATTCAACGCGCCAAGGATGCTCTTGCCGCCGTCGATCTGGGCGCACGGATGAACCACAAGCCCAATGAGCTCTCCGGCGGGCAGCGCCAGCGCGTTGCCATTGCCCGTGCGCTGGTGAACAATCCTTCCATCATCCTGGCAGATGAGCCCACCGGGAACCTCGATTCGCAAACCGGAGGTGAAATTATGGCGCTCTTCGCCGAGCTGCATCGCAAAGGCAACACCATTGTTCTGGTCACCCATGAAAATGACATTGCTGAGCATGCTCATCGCGTGATCCATATCAAAGACGGGGTTATTGCCAGCGACGAGCGCAAATCGAAGTGACCTGTTACACTAACAAGTTTTTGTTGCACTGCTCCGCTCCTCGGCGGATGAACACAGACCGGTCCTCAAGCCGGCTGTGAATTTGTAAGAACTGGTAATAAGCAGCAAATAGCTGAGGAATCATTGGCATTTCAGACACCAACGCGCATCCATGCGCGGCTGATTGCTAAGTGCTGATTGCTAATTGCTGTGCAAGGCAGTTGTTTTGGGCTCGAAGTTCCCCGCAGGGATCCGTAGTTCCTTCCGCTGCCGTAAGAAACAAGAGGACACGAAAATAATTTCAGGCACTCAGCTTACTTGCCGTCAGGCTGGACTGTGCTCTTTCGATTTGCAAGCTGCATCTGCCGGCATGGATTCGCTTAGATCTGTTTGGCTGAGCGCCTCCTCCCACGCTTGTTTTGAGCCAGTGCAGCTCTGGTTTTGCTGAGTGCTGATGGCTGACTGCTGAGTGCTATTTGCTGATTGCTCAAACGGAGACAGAATGAGGATGCCCCTGCTTACAAACCCTGTGCTCGTCCTTCCGGGGGACGGCCAACAACTTAATGTCATTGGCGATCACCAGACCTTAAAACTGGACGGTTCGCAGACCGGCGGCGTTTTCTCGCTCATGGAACAGTGCTATCGCCCTGGCGCCGGTGTTTCCCTTCATTTTCATACCCAGGAAGATACGGTCTTTTACATTATCGAAGGCCACATGGATTTCACGGTAGGTGACCGGCGCATCTCCGCGGATGCCGGAGCCACCGTCCTATTGCCTCGCGGCGTACCCCATTCTTCCCGAGCCGGCGAATGCGGTGCCCGGGCATTGGTCACGCTCTTTCCTGCCGGCGGCGAAAAAATGTTCCGTGAACTTCACGACATCGCGCCCGCTGATCCCGATCGTGAAAAAGCTAAAACAATATGTAAGAAATTTGGCGTGCATTTCCTGTGATCAGTGGAGAGCAGTGTTATCAGCGGTAAGGTTCTGTTTTGGGAAGCGGTATGGTTTCGGGGCCGTCTAAGCCTTCCCCGCGAATCCGGAGCGTCGCATCAGCAACATGGCAAGAAAGGCGCCGGCCAGAACGTCGAATGCCAGGCAGAAGCCCGGCCACCATGCAGGAACACCCGGATTCCGAATCAACAAATGATGGAAGAAGTCGAAAACTCCGTGTCCGGCAAGTGCAGCCACAGCTACCCATAGGTTCTTTTTGAATCCAGCCACGGCCATCGCAAGAAATATTCCTGCTACCAGCG
>DASUBD010000613.1:0-4000 GCA_035763445.1 Candidatus Angelobacter sp. | reverse complement strand
CGTTCGTCAGGTGCTTGAGAATTATGAAGTGCTGGCAAGATGTGACACTGACACGCGAGTCGGCGGGCTCGAAGTGCTGACCTGCAGCAACGGACACATCTTCTTCGTACGCAAATCAGATCTTTGCGCGGAACGGGCCACGGGAGCTGCTGCATAGCCGATCTTTAGAAAAATCTGAAATGGCAAAGGCCCCTATGCAAGATAAAGCTCAACGCGATGCGTTAGCTCATTGAATCACCAGCTTGTCGACAACAGTGCGGCCATCGCCGAAAGCGCGGGCAAGCTGTAGCGCCATTTCATGCTGGCTTGAACCAGTCACTGAGCCGGTGAGAGTCACGTTCTGGTCATCCACGGCTGCCTTGATGTTTGATCCTTTATACGCAGGATTCTTGTTATCCAGGGCCTTCTGCAATTTGTCAGCAACATCTTTGCTGGAGGTTTGATGTTTTTTGGGGGCTTTGGTATCAGGCTCATTCGGGTCTACCGCTCCGCGATTCCCTGAGGGCCGTCCTGGAATCTGTATAGGCGATTGCGCAACAACGAGCCCTGAGCAAAGCAGCGCAAAGAATACAAGTTTGCGGAGCATACAATCCCCTTTTTGAAACTTGGATGTAAATGGAATCGCTCAGTTTGGCCGAGCCCTAACCGGGCATGCGTGCCGTACAAAGTCGCACGCTAACTGGCGCCGGACTCCGTACTCGTGACTATCACTTCGGGAGCAGCGTTTAAACGGGAAGAGTTGAGAGACCAGGGTTGGACGGCCTCAAAGAAGCACGAAAAACAAGAACCAAGGCTCTTCCGGGCCCCTGGTTCTTGATTGGATCGCAACTTGTGAGCCATGCTTCTGTCACAGTAGAGTGGCATACTTCGTTAGGAAATATAGCGTTGTGAATTAAATTTAATAATCCGAATTGGCTCAGACCAGATGGTTCTCAGGTGCCGTCTATTCGAGCTCTTTTGGGGTACGCTGCCCCCGGCACCAGCGTTTGCCTTATCTTCGATTGTCGGTCATTGGCTCGGGATGAATCAGGACTTTAAACAGCTCGGGAGCGGCCTGCTTGAAACGGATTTCCAGCTCCGTGGAAATGTCGTGCACCTCGGCTAAAGAGAGATCATCCGCCATGGTGCAATGGCACGACATATAAACCTTTCCCCGGACGCGCTTGATCTCCACTTCATGCATGTCCAGAACCTCCGGGAACTGCTCGACAATGGGTTTGAGCTTTTGCTCCAGCACGGCATCGCGATGAACAATATTCCCCGGCTCAATGGTAGACGGCTCACTCTCAATGTGAGTCAGGATCGTTGAAATTTCCGGCACTTCATTCCGAATCTCACTTTCCAGTCGAGTGACGACATCGTGTGCCTGTTTGAGATTGAGTTTTTCGTCCAGCTCCAGATGCAGCTCTACATGGATGCTGCCTCCCAGATCCTGCACGCTGACATCGTGCACGTTGAAATTGTTGCGCGAAGCGGTGGCGCGGATGCGGTCAAAAATGCTTTCACGGCCGGTCTCACGCGGAACCGAGTGCACCACAACATCACAATCCGGCAGGATGCGATGCACAGCAGCGGTTATCTCGCCTACAACCTGTTCGGAGCGTTGAAACGTTACGTTGCGGGCAAGACCTACAGTGAGATCGGCGAAGTAGCGATTGCCGGCGCGGCGGATGCGTACTCTTTCCACCTCGATCACGCCGCTGATTTCAAGCACCGCGTCAATAATCTGACTACGCAAACCGGCGGGAGCTGCATCAAGCAGTGCATCGATCGTCTGCCGCCCCAATCGCGAGCTCACGTAAACAATCACACCTGAGACAACCAGAGCTGCAATGGGATCTGCCTTGGCCAGCCAGCCAACATGCCAGTTGTGTCCGGCCCATACCATCGCCAATCCCAGCGCGACAACGCCGCTGGAAAAAATGTCGGTACTGAAGTGGAGCGCGTCAGCCTCAAGCGCCTGGCTGTCATATTTCTGGGCGATCTTGCGCAGACGGTGCGAACGCCACCAGTCCACAGCCATGGAAATAAAAAGCACGGCAAAAGCCGCCGGCGTTGGATCGATCTGGACGTGGTGATAGCCACTGAGCCGCCGCACCGCCTCCCAGACAATCCAGATACACGTCAGCAGAAGCAGGCCGGTTTCAATGAACGCAGAAAAATTCTCTACTTTGCCATGGCCATATTGGTGCTCTGCGTCGGCGGGCTTGTCAGAAACGCGAACTGAAATGAGAGTGACAAAAGCGGCAATCAGGTCCAGGCCGGAATGAGCTGCCTCAGACAGAATGCCCAGGCTCATGGTAGAAACGCCCACAATGATCTTGAGCGTCGTAATGCCAACAGCCGCCACAACCGAGTTGAAAGCTACGTTGCGCTTTTCCGCACGCATGCTCTCCAGTACCGGATTCAGCTCTGTGGTGGACATCGCGCCATTGTCTCAAGATTTGCCGGGGCATACCAGCATTAACAACCTGGTCCCCTTTCGTATGCAAGCGGCGCCAACGCCACAATTCCTATTCATCTCTGACCATGTTTAGCTGGATTCGGTGGACGACTTTAGCCGCTTAAGGTCTTTGCGAGCATCCTTTAGATCAGGTTTAATCCGGACGGCCTCTCCCAACTCATGGACGGCTTCATCTTTCTTCCCTTGCTGCGCCAGGGCTTGTCCCAGACGCCAATGCGCTTCCCCCAGACTCGGGCCTTCTCCCTCCGGCTCCTGCGTCAAATACCTGCGTAAATATTTTTCCGCCACCGCAGGATCTTTTTTGCGTGCCAGCAAAGTCTCGCCGGCATAAAAGTAAGGTGATAGATCATCTGGCACTCGCGTTTCCGCACGCAAAAGCACTTCCTTCAACGGCTCCAACTTCCCTTCCGCCGCGTAGCACTGGGCAAGCGCGGAATACGCGCGCACGCGCGTGGGATTCACGGCAATACCGCGCGTCGCGTATTCAGCCGCAACCCGATAATCAAGCCAGAGATCTCGAAGGTAAAGGCGCGCCGCGCTGACCAGCGCATCATAAGAGCGTGGGTTGCTCTGCACGGCGCTGATCTGGAGTTGCTTCTCGTCATCGTAGCGCTTCTCGCGCGCGGCAACAGATGCTTTGGCAAACTCGCCGCGCACGGCGTCGAGTTCGGCAATCCTTTGCGCCAGGTCGTGCGCTTTGTCTTTATCGCCGCCAACCATCGCGGGCGCTTCAAGGTGAAATTCCATCAAAGACTCCAGCGCGTCAAGATTCCGCGGATCAGCAGCAACTGCACGCTCGGATTCCTTGCGGATGGTCTTGGCCATTCCCACCTTGTCGAAAACACCTGCATGTTCAATTTTGCGCCCGTACGCCTCGGCAAGATAAACATGCGCGTCAGAATTGCCGGAGTCCAGTTCAATAGCCTGGAGCAAAAGCTTGATGGCCTGCTCATGGTCGTCGTAGGCAAGATCAATTCGGGCCATGAGCACCAGAGCAGCCGCATTTTTTGGATTGGTGCGAATCTCTTGCTCAACAAGAGGGCGGGCCTGCTTGAAATGGCCGTCGCGCACCAGCGAAGCCGGCGTAGGATCGGCGGCGAACGCTGCCACAGAAAAAAGCAAACTGCAAAGCAGGGCTATGGCCTTGCGGGAAAAAAGACCCATACACATTAGATAAAAAGGTTCTCACTTTGTTTCAAAATTGCTCCTTGTTTTAATCAGAATGCGCTGGCAAGAGACACTACCGCAGGCCTAAATTCAGCAACGACGCCGAACGGCAAATTTTCCTTTGCAGAGTCTGGCTATTGTCGGGCGGACGATGGACTTGTTACATTCCAGCATTGCTGATGCATGCAGAAGCTGTCATGCCCGCCGACTCGTAGTGAGACTGTGCTGTTGATGTGATCGATGTATCCGTAAACGCACAGGACAAATCCTGCTGCCAGAGTGAATGCAAGAATGATGGCAAGAAAAAGTGCGGTATTGAAGTCTTCCACATGGCTCTGCATAAATGAACTCCGGAAGTGAAAGCCGCCC
>DASUBD010000612.1:0-7225 GCA_035763445.1 Candidatus Angelobacter sp. | reverse complement strand
CAGTTCCCTTTTTCTTCGCCAATAGTATATAGTTATAATCAGGCAACTGGCGCAGGGGCGGCAAATGCACCAGGCTTTTGGAGAACACGGGAGAGATAAATGGCTGAAGACAGAGGGGAAAAGACCAGGGCTATTGACCTTGCGTTATCCCAGATTGAAAAGCAGTTTGGCAAGGGTTCCATCATGCGGCTGGGGAGCAAGGAAGCCATTGTCCCCATTGCTGTAATTTCCACAGGCTCCATTTCTTTTGACTCTGCTCTGGGAGTGGGAGGATTTCCGCGGGGCCGGGTAGTGGAGATCTTTGGCCCGGAATCCAGCGGCAAGACCACCGTAGCGCTGCAGGTAATTGCTGAAGCCCAAAAGGCCGGAGGAATGGCCGCTTTTGTAGATGCTGAGCACGCGCTCGACCCCATCTATGCAAAAAAGCTCGGCGTGGACGTGGATAACCTGCTTGTAGCGCAGCCGGACTTCGGGGAGCAGGCGCTTGAGATTGCTGAGGCGCTGGTCCGATCCAACGCAATTGATGTGCTGGTGGTGGACTCAGTGGCGGCATTGGTCCCCAAAGCCGAATTGGAAGGTGAGATGGGCGATAGCCACATGGGCTTGCAGGCTCGTCTTATGTCGCAGGCACTGCGCAAGCTGACAGGAATCGTCTCCAAGTCGCGTACCTGCCTGGTGTTCATCAACCAGATTCGAGAGAAGATCGGAGTCATGTTTGGCAATCCGGAAACCACCACCGGCGGCCGAGCCCTCAAGTTTTACTCCTCCGTACGTGTGGATATCCGCCGCATTGCCGCCATTAAAGACGGCGACCTGGTGGTAGGCTCGCGAACCAAGGTCAAGGTAGTGAAAAACAAGACAGCAGCGCCCTTCCGAGAGGCCGAATTTGACATCATGTACGGAGAGGGCATCTCGCGTGAGGGAGATCTGCTGGACTTGGGAGTCGACAAGGGCATGGTGGAGAAATCCGGCGCCTGGTACAGCTACAAAGGTGAGCGGATTGGCCAGGGGCGAGAGAATGCGAAGCAATTTCTCAAAGAAAATAAAGACATTACAGCCAAGCTGGAATCCGAACTGCGCCGTGAACTGGGGTTGAAGACGCTTGCCATTGAGCCCCCAGCACCAACGCCGGAACAAAAACAGGCTGTAGCTGCCGCTCACGGCAGAGCGCCCGCAGTACGGAAGTAGGGTCCCGGAGCGAGTGGCGCGAGCTTCGAATGGGAAGAGCATGCTTCCGGGGGCCTGCGGCTGCAAAAAGGGAGGCTTGCTTGGCAGAGATTGAAACACACGATTCCGTCACGGCCATGGTAGAGGCTTATGCGCAAAAGGCCGTGAAGGCTGGTGCTGAATTCTCGGCTCAACTTGATTTCACTGAAAACTCCCTAATGGAGTTGGAGACCATTCTGGACCAGCTGTCCCGTGATATGGCTTCAGCCCAACCTTCCTCGGACGAATTAACCGAGGTCTGCAAGACTTGGGGCAGTTATTTTGGCCAGGTTATACGCCTCCGCTTCGGTGGAGATTGGTCGATTGAGACCTATCCAGGCAAGCAGTTTGCCACGCTCACGCTCAGTGTCAACGGCAACAAGTTATTTCCTTCGATGAAGATCCATAGGCGCCTCGTCCAGGGTGTTGGCGAGAACATCTGGTCTTTTTACAAAATGGTGAAGGCAAGGTTAGAAGCTACTCCGGGCAGCCGGGTCCAGTAGCGGCATATTAAGGAACAATTGGCCTCTACGGCCTCTTGGGCTCTTGCGGACATGGAGCACCCCTCTGCCCCCACCGACCAGCAACCGCCCCATCGGTCAGCTGTCGCCAGCCGTTGCGCCGGTTCACAAGATTTGCTGACGCATGGAATCGCAGTATTTTTTGCAGCCATCTCGCGCCGCTGCTGTTCGATTTTTCAACTTTGTGGCGTATGCTGAGCAAAACAAAAATCATCCCTTATACTGATTGGCTTCATGTCTGCGCCTACTACTCCAGCCCGCCCTCCGTTCAAAATCCGGATGAGGCTTCTGCCTACTCTCAAGCGGGGAGAGATGTGGCGCTACTTTGGCCCGGCATTCGTAGCCAGCGTGGCTTACGTAGACCCTGGTAATTTTGCCAGCAATTTTGAAGGCGGGGCGCATTTTGGATACACACTGCTGTGGGTGCTGCTGTGGTCCAATGCCATGGCTATCCTGATCCAGTACCTCTCAGCCAAACTGGGAATTGCTACAGGCAAAACCCTGCCCCAGAACTGCCGGGATTTTTTTTCGCCGAAAATCAATTTCGGACTTTGGGTGGCGGCAGAGCTGGCAGCGCTCGCCACCGATCTCGCTGAGTTTCTTGGAGCCGCGCTCGGCTTTTACCTGCTTTTCGGGATTCCCCTGTTCATTGCGGCTCTGATTACCGCGGTCGTAGTGTTCCTGATGCTGGCTGTGGAGCTTTACGGATTCCGCCGGCTGGAGCAGCTGATCATGGTATTCGTTTTTGCCATTGCCAGTTGCTACGCCTTCGAGATGTTCATGGTGCATCCGGACTGGCGCGCGGTGGTGCATGGCGTCCTTGTGCCTCATATCAATTCCGCCAGTATCTACGTTGCGGTGAGTATGCTGGGCGCCACAGTGATGCCGCACGTCATTTATCTGCATTCCGCCCTTGTACAACACCGGGTGCGCGAAGATTCCCAGCATTGTCCAACGAACCAGTGGTTGCTTACCATGCGTCATCTTCGCTATGAGTTGTTTGACGTGCTGGCGGCCATGAACGGCGCCTGGTTTATCAACTCCGCCATGATCGTTATGGCAGCTGCGGTATGGTTCAGCACAGGCACGCCGTTCACGTTTGACGAAGCTCACCTGACTCTGGCTCCTATCCTGCCGCGAGTCTCCGCTGTTGCGTTTGCTCTGGCACTGCTTTTTTCCGGTCTTTCCTCATCCACTGTAGGCACCATGGCCGGACAGGTAATCATTGAGGGATTTCTGGATATCAAGTTCAGCGTCTTCCTCCGACGTTTGATTACCATCATTCCGTCTCTGGTGGTAATTGCCCTGAAACTCGACCCGCTCAAGATTTTGGTACTATCTCAAGTGGCGCTGAGTTTTGCTATTCCGTTTGCGCTGGTCCCCCTGGTGATGCTCACCCGCAATCAGTCGGTCATGGGAGACATGGTGAACAACAAGCGCACTAACGCAATGGCTTATGTGGTCACCGGAATCATCGTGGCGTTGAACCTCCTGCTGTTGTACCGCACGATCGGCGGCGAGTTCTAAAGCCGCACTCCCAGAGCACAATTCCGGGAGCGTTTTTCCGCAAACGCGAATCCAAGAGAAAGGTGGTCTTTATGAATAATTCATTTGGCAGCCGTTCCAAGTTGCGCCTAGGCGCTCAGGAATACGAAATCCACCGCCTGGACGCACTGGAAAAGATCAATTGCACGCCGCATCGCCTGCCTTTCTCTCTCCGCATTCTTCTCGAAAACCTGTTGCGAACAGAAAATGGGCGCTCCGTCACAGCCGACGATATTCGTTTTCTTGCCGACTGGAAGCCTCAAGCGATTCCCGACAAAGAGATTGCCTTCACTCCTGCACGCGTCCTGATGCAGGACTTCACCGGAGTTCCCGCAGTGGTGGATCTGGCCGCCATGCGAGACGCTATGAAAGCCATGGGAGGCGATCCCAATCTGATCAATCCTCTTCAGCCGGCGGAACTCGTGATCGACCACTCTGTGCAGGTGGACGAGTTCGCCACCGCGAATGCCTTCTCTGTGAATGCCCGTCTGGAATTTGAGCGCAATCAGGAACGCTACGCGTTTCTGCGCTGGGGACAATCCGCATTTCGCAATTTCAAAGCTGTGCCGCCTGATATGGGGATTGTGCATCAGGTAAACCTTGAGTATCTGGCGCGCGTTGTATTTTCGCAGAAGAGTGATGGGGTGACTCAGGCTTATCCTGACACGCTGGTTGGCACCGATTCACACACCACGATGATCAATGGCCTCGGCGTCCTCGGATGGGGCGTGGGCGGCATAGAAGCTGAGGCTGCCATGCTGGGCCAGCCGGTCTCCATGCTTGTGCCTCAGGTGGTCGGCTTCAGGCTCGCAGGGGCGTTGCGTGAAGGCGCAACGGCTACTGACCTGGTGCTGACCGTGACAGAGATTTTGCGCAAGACCGGAGTAGTAGGAAAATTCGTAGAATTCTTCGGCCCGGGACTCGATCACCTCGCCCTGGCTGATCGGGCTACCATCGCGAACATGGCGCCGGAATACGGCGCCACCTGCGGCATTTTCCCTGTTGACCAGGTCACGCTGGATTACCTGCGCATGACAGGACGCCATCCTGAACAGATTTCCCTGGTGGAAGCGTATTGCAAAGAGCAGGGGCTTTTCCGTACGGCACAAAGCCATGATGCTGAGTACTCCCAGATAGTAGAGCTTGATCTCTCAACCGTGGAGCCCAGTGTTGCCGGACCACGTCGTCCACAGGACCGCGTTCCCTTGTCCCAGGCGCGGGAGGCTTTTGAAAAGGCCATTCCAACATTGATCGGCCCGCGTATGCCACGCGCTTCAGGTCGGACAGTTGCTCCAGCCCAGGTGGAAAGGTTTGAGGGTGAAGGTGGCAATCCCACGGCTGTGGCGGTGGAAGACTCGAGATCGCCGGCGGCAGAGAAGCAGCTTGGCGATGACATCTTTGAGAAGCTTCATGATGGCTCAATCGTGATCGCCGCTATTACCAGCTGCACCAATACGTCGAATCCCTCAGTGATGCTGGCGGCAGGGCTACTCGCGAAAAAAGCAGTAGAGAAAGGCCTCACGCGCAAACCCTGGGTCAAGACCTCGCTTGCCCCGGGCTCACGAGTTGTTACCGAGTATTATCGCAAGGCTGGTCTGATTCCTTACCTTGAGAAAGCCGGGTTCCATATTGTCGGCTATGGCTGTACCACCTGCATTGGCAACTCTGGACCATTGCCGCAAGATGTCTCGTATGCGATTGGCGAAAAAGAGTTGGTGGCAGTTTCCGTGCTCTCGGGTAATCGTAATTTTGAAGGCCGCATTAACTCTGAGGTCCGGGCGAACTATCTGATGTCGCCGCCCTTGGTAGTGGCCTATGCGCTGGCAGGAAGAATTGACATTAACATCACGACGGAACCGCTGGGGATGGGAAACGACGGTAAGCCGGTATACCTGCGCGATATCTGGCCCACGCAAAAAGAAATCCGGGAGACTGTGGCGTCTTGCATCGACTCCACCATGTTTGTCCAGAACTACAAATCAATTTTCGAAGGCGACGCGGAGTGGAAGAAGCTGCAGATCCCTGCAGGCGACACCTACCGTTGGGACAAAAGTTCCACGTATATACAGCGCGCCCCGTATTTTGACCAGATGCCGGCCAAGCCCGCTCCTGTACAAGACATCAAGGGAGCGCGCGTCCTGGCGAAGTTGGGTCATAGCGTCACCACTGACCACATTTCTCCTGCAGGCTCCATTAAGCCCAACAGCCCTGCAGGCAGGTATCTGCAGGAGCGTGGTGTTAAGAAAGATGATTTCAACTCCTATGGTTCACGCCGCGGCAATCACGAGGTGATGGTTCGGGGTACGTTTGCCAATGTGCGCTTGCGCAACAAACTTGTCCCCGAATCAGAAGGCGGCGTCACCAGGCACCTTCCCAGTGGCGAAGTAATGTCGATCTTTGATGCCTCGGTCAGGTACATCAATGATGGAGTTCCACTGATCGTACTTGCGGGAAAGGAATACGGCTCTGGCTCGTCGCGCGACTGGGCTGCCAAAGGGCCCCTTCTGCTCGGGATTCGCGCGGTCATTGCGGAAAGTTACGAGCGAATCCACCGGTCAAATCTTGTTGGCATGGGCATACTTCCGCTGCAGTTCCTCCCCGAAGAGGACGCCGATACTCTGGGCTTAAACGGCGACGAGATTTTCGAAATTGTCGGTCTGCGGGAACTGCTGGAAAGCAAGTTCTCCGGCGGGCGGCAGATTCTGGTGCGGGCAAAACGGACGGACGGCACGGTTTTCGACTTCCATGCTCTGGTACGCATTGATACGCCTCAGGAAATCCTCTATTACGAGCATGGAGGCATCCTGCAATACGTGCTGCGCCAGTTGTTGGCAAGTAATCGCCAGCCGGAGATGATGAGCGCCAGATAAGCAGGAGGTACTTGCGTTGAGGGTCATTGGCAATTAAAAACTTTAATAAATGTGCTGTGATCAGGCTTAAAGTTTGTAAAAAAAAGTGATCGGGGCACTTCTCAAAACGAGGTACAATACTCGGCGCGGGGGTCTTGAGGTCTTCCGGCCGGCTTCTGTAGGAAGATCAATTTTCAGAGGTGCGTATGGCAACCATTCGCTGCGACCAGCACGGTGCCACCCATGAAGCGTTTGTCTGCAAGCATCTTGTTTACGGAAAATATCTTGGCTTCTTCTGCGATCTTGACGATCGCACCAATCCTTATCCGGATGCCTGGTGTAATGGTTGTGAGTTGATAAGGCTTGAGCACAATGGCTGGACGGATGCGACCGAGGAGTTGATGGAGATCGCTCTGGTGTGTGGTGGCTGCTACGAAGAAATCAAAGAGCGGAATCTCCTGGGCAGCGAATCAAGTTCAGCACTCCAATAGCAATTAGTTCATTACCCCATTTAAACATTCCCGCTGGGATAAAGGGTTCCGGCTCAGTTTGCGAAACGATGTATCTTCTTGTAGAATCTACTTTTACACCAGCGCTCTGAAGCCTTCTTCAGCTCTTCCGAGTCAATAAAATCTGGAGTTTTTGTCATGGCACAAGTATGCGATATCTGCGGCAAGGGCCCGCAATTTGGTAACAAGGTAAGCCACGCCCATAACGTAAGCCGTCGGCGCTGGAATGTGAACCTGCGGCCCGTCCATGCCAAAATAAACGGCGGGAATAAGCGTATACGCGTATGCACCACCTGCCTTAAATCCGGCAAAGTAACCAAAGCGTAATTTCCGGAAAAATTCAAAGGCCTCTGCTTGCGGAGGCCTTTTTGCTTCTGCCAAAAATCTAAGTCGCAAATCAGCACTAAAATTTCAAGACAACGCCACCTCCCACAAATACGTGCTGTACGTGAGTGGTGAAGTCTACTAAAGGAGCCACTGAAGAGTGGCCGGTGATGAAGTCCCGCGCTTCAACCCGAATTCCCAGCACACGTAACGGCGTTCGGAAGTCCAGTCCTCCACCAACTTGCAGGACTCCGGCATTGCCGCGGGAATC
>DASUBD010000611.1:0-3731 GCA_035763445.1 Candidatus Angelobacter sp. | reverse complement strand
TGGTTCACCAAAGCAATTTGTTGGAAGCTGGGATGAAAATCACAGCCTATAATCCACATGGTCGGCTCCTTCTTCCCGAGCCTTTGGTCTTACAGCAACCACAAGTCTACGGGCGATCGAGCCGACTTCCTCATGAAATCAGGTGCGTTCCGAGGCGCGCTTTGCGCGCTGAAGGATAAGCCCTGGGTACGCTGAGTATCAGACCAACTCCGCACTGCCGTAGGCGGGAGCGCAGCCGCGGGCGGAGCGACAATAAGACCATTTTCATGCTCGTTTGGGACCGCTGACTGGTCATGAGGACTCCGTGGTGGGTTTTGCTTTTCCGATCACGGCGATGACGCGCGATTTCGGCGGTGACGGCGATTCCCTCACACTTCCGTAAACCTGTGTCGCCTCCCCCCGGTGCAGGGACATTTTGTGGAAAACCTTTTTTGGTCTGCCATTTCGGCTAAGTGCTGCGAGATCGCCTTCCGATCACCCGATCACCTGATGCCCTACACCTCCTACTATCCCTGTGCGATTTCTCCCCTGCTCCCGGACATCCTGTGGAAATCTTTTTTTCGTACATGTACTGCCCAACAACCGGTCTACTGGGCTGACAGTCAAATCCTCTCTTACTTGAATCAGTGCAAATCGTGTTATCCGTGTAACCTGTCCCGGCATGCCGTGGATCAGCGGTAAGGGATTATTTTTCGGATCGCGGCTGATTTTACTTCTCTCACTCCTTCGGTAATGCCTTTCCCGGGATCGGCGTTCCCCGTAGCACCTTCATCTTGTGCACAATCTCGTCCGCAATGAGTCCGTAGACGGTGCCGGCCAGTGAATCCACCTTGCCGGCCATCACAATGGTGTCAGTCTCGCGATCTTTGACGGTGTAAGTGAAATGGTTGCTGAAGGGAATGCGCCTTACCTTGATCAGCAGATCAGCCATGTCTTTCCGGCCCGTAATTCTCAGGCCCCACGCCTTGAATTCCGCGCGCCCCAGAAGTGAGCTCTCAAGGTTTTCGCGCTTCATGTAAAAACTGTCTGACTCCACGTTTACGGTTCTGGCTCGGGCCACCAGTTCGCGATTATCAGGGACCGTCTCTTGCTGGGCAAAACTCAGACCCGCAGTGAGGAGGAGGGTTAGGAAGAACGCTGCTTTTTTCATCACAATGCACCTCAGATTTTTGTTTACAGGCGCATTGTGGCATTCGGCGCTTTTGTGGGGTTAGCGACATTGTGCGGCAGGAGGCGGCAAGGGTGGGCCTGAATCGAGCAATTAGCAGTTGGCAACTGGCACTTAGCCAGCGCGGTGAGGCGTAGCACGCTGTGCGCTCTGTCACAGTGCTACTCTTGCCGGGCATCGTAAAATTATCTGGCTATGCTGCTCACAATGATTTCCAGGGAAAAAAGCAAGCAACTGCATGAACGCGCTTCAAAAGTGATTCCGGGAGGGGTGAACTCTCCGGTGCGGGCATTCAAGTCAGTGGCCTCTGATCCACCGTACATCACGCACGGCAAAGCCGGCCATCTTTGGGATGCGGACGGCCACGAGTACGTGGATTACGTGGGCTCGTGGGGGCCGTTGATTCTGGGCCATGCTTTCCCTGAGGTGGTGGAGGCGATTGATCGCGCCAACCGTGACGGCTCCAGCTTTGGCGCCTGCACGCCGCTGGAAGCCGAGCTTGCAGAGGAAGTCTGTCACGCCTACCCGTCGATCGAAAAAGTTCGCTTCGTCAGTTCGGGAACAGAAGCAACGATGTCAGCCATTCGGCTGGCGCGGGCATTTACGGATCGTAAGTACATCATCAAGTTTGAAGGCTGCTATCACGGGCACGCTGATTCTCTGCTGGTAAAAGCCGGTTCCGGTGTGGCCACGCTGGGAATTCCTGGATCTGCGGGGGTGCTGCCAGAACAGGCGCAATTTACGCTGGCGTTGCCCTTCAACAATCAGCAAGCTGTGGAAGACGCGTTTGCAAAGTTCAAAGACCAGATTGCCTGCGTGATTGTGGAGCCTGTGGTGGGCAACATGGGCTGTGTCCCTCCGCGCGAGGGTTACCTGAAATTTTTGCGTAAGATTACGCAACAGCATGGCGCACTGCTGATCTTTGATGAAGTCATGACCGGCTTCCGTGTGGCCTACGGCGGAGCGCAGGAACTTTACGACATCAAGCCAGACCTGACCACGCTGGGCAAGATCATCGGTGGCGGACTCCCGGTGGGCGCCTATGGCGGACGCAAGGACATTATGGATATGGTGGCGCCAGTGGGGCCTGTGTACCAGGCGGGAACGCTTTCTGGAAATCCGCTGGCGATGGCGGCCGGACTGGCCACTGTGCGTCATTTGCGCGAGCATCCGGAGATCTACAAGCAGCTTGAAACACAAGCTGCTGATTTGGCTGAAGGTGTTCTGGCCAAAGCTAAGCAGCACCGCGTGCCGCTCAGTGTAAATCGCGTAGGCTCAATGCTTACATGGTTCTTCCAGCCAGGACAGGTGACGGACTGGGATTCGGCCGCGAAGTCTGATACGCAGGCGTTTGCAGGATTCCACCGGGCCATGCTTGATCGCGGAATTTATCTGCCGCCCTCACAGTATGAAGCGTTGTTTGTCAGCGCCGCACATACGGATGGAGACATCGGAAGGACGGTGGAAGCTGCGGGACATGCGTTTGAAGGATGAAAACATTTGGTAATTGGGCGAGCAAAATTTGGTCAATGGGTAAAGAGGATTTGGTAATTGAGTAAATCGGTAATTGGTTAATTGAAAAGAGAAGCAATTTAACAGTCGACCGCAATTACTCAATTACGAAATTACTCAATTACCAGATTACCCAATTACCAAATCCGGCTAAATTCCCACGGCTCCGTAATCGGTTCCGGTTTCCGTATCGCGCACTTTGTGTTTCTCATAAGCGCGGTAAGGATTTCTGCGGGTGCCAAGGCGGCGCTTTCTCAGTTCGAAACCGGCATAAAACCCACCGGCCAGGACTGCAGCGGTCAGAGCGCCTAGTGCCAGCCAGCGTCCTGGATTGCCCAACATCGGCCGGGCCAGGCGTGATGCTGCAAGCGCAATCTGTCCCGGTAAGCCGAGGGACTCGCGGAAGTCTTCAAGCGAATCTTCTCCTCCGCGCTCCAGGGCTCGATAGGAATAAAGCACAGTGTAGGAATGTGGCATGGAAAGGTCCTGACCACCGTTTACGACGGCGTGGTCCACGCCGCGTTCATGCTGGATCTCCAGCAACTCCTCAATGGCGGAAGCCAACTCGTCCGGCTTGGTCCATTTGCAACGAAAGGCCACGCGCCCGGATTTGTCGATGAGAAACGCCGGATTCGGCAGCTTGGCAAATTTGCGGTGAATGCTCCCGTGTGTATCGTCCACCACAATCGGCATCAGGACTTCTTCTTCTTCCCTGAGCTGCCTGGCCGCATTCATCTTGCTGCGCATGGACCGGTGCGCTGGAATCCGCTCACCTGGATGCGCTTCTCGAACGTAGACGAACAGGAATTCAATATCGTCACCGCGAAAGCGGTCATACAACTCGTTTATTCCGCGGATCGAGGCCGCCGTCATGGGGCAGGTAGCAGAGCCGAAAACCAGCAATAGGTTCTTTTTGCCATGAAAGTCGCTCAGGCGAACGCGTTCGCCGTCCAGCGTGTCTGCCTTGAAATCGGGCGCCCGCTCCCCCGGCTCAGGTCCTGCAAACGCTGTCTGCGAGGAGTGTTCTTGCAGAATTTCCCGGGAGAAGTGC
>DASUBD010000610.1:0-9380 GCA_035763445.1 Candidatus Angelobacter sp. | reverse complement strand
TTTGCCCTGGTCTTCAATAATCGGTTCCGATCCAGGCGCGGCGATATTGCCGTATTGCCGTGCAGCTCCAGGCGCAACCGCGGCAGCGGCTGCAGCTGGGCTGCTGACCGTCGAAACTTTTTCCAGATCTTCCAGCGTGATCTTCAGGGCCGGCTTGTCATTTGTGTTTGCCATGGTTGCCTTTTTCTCCAGCCGGACCCTGTTTCTGGGCTGGCTCATGTTCAGCCTTCGTCTGACCCGTTGCATCGGCGGGGGCTGCAGAACCGGCAACAGGAGGAGCAAAATGCTGCAGGATCTCCCGGCAAGCTTCAACCGGATGTTGCGCGATTTGCTGGCACGCCTCGAGCGTCGGTGACAGTTCGCGCTCCACCTGTCCCGCCACCTGCCGCCCGCCAAAGACGTATCCACCGGCAGCGCTGAGCAACGCAACGGAAAAACAGATCAGTGCCGGGCCGGTCCACCTGATCCACGCAGGTGTCTGGCGTTCGCCTGTTATCTGGGTGCCGAAGTTTGCATCCAGCATTGCGCTTTCGTCCACATCCTCAGCCTCGGCGTCTCTGGCAGTGGTCGCGGTCTGATCCACACTTTGCAGATATCCAAAGCGGATGCAGGACAGCTTTTCAACTTTCGCATTGACCCAGCCAAAACACCCTTCTTCATCGGTGTGCGGGTCATAGACCCAGGCAATCTGGTGTGGACCGGAAAAGAAATTTTCCTGGATGAAAAGATCGTGCTCGGAAAGGAACACTCCAAAACCAGGATGCGAATGGTACCAGCCAACAATTTTGTCGTCTGGATATTCGCGGTCTTTGATCTTGTAGATGTGCTCCCACGTATCCTGCGTAAAAGTAACGTGCGTACCGCCCTGGGCGGCATTCACGCCAGGAATGCAGGCTTCAACCACTGTGCGGTCATCATCGTTCTTGCCGATCAGTACACCGCAGACTTCCGCCTTCATGGATGTGCGCGAGTGCTGGCGGATCTTCCGCGCCACCTCTGATTCCATTACCACCGCGGGCTGCGTTTTGACTGCTGCTTTGGACTTTGCCATCAGTGTGCTGCCCCCGCTGCCAGCTGGCCTAGCACCGCTTTCTGGTCGCCTGCCATCAGGTATGCAATCTCGCGCTCATTGGAGCGAGCAGAGAATACGTCAAACAACGGCAACCCGAGCTGATCAAGCGTCCGATTGCCATAGGTCTCCGTGCCGGAGTAACTGTGCACGGTAATTACCGTCCGCATCTGACCGTCTGCCGCGCATCGCCCTTGCGCGTATGTCACTTTGCCTACGGCGAAAAATAATTCTTCCTCTGCGCCACACCGCGGACATGAGAGTTTATGGATTACGTCGCGGCTGAATTCCAGGATGACGTTTTTGGAATTCAAGTCATGTTGTGCTCTCTCGTGAAGTTGAGCCAGCGTCATCTCCTGTGACGCATTGGGCAGGCTAATTATCTCCGCGAAGCTGTAATGGCTCATGCAATCAGCGTTTTCTGTGTACTCTACGCGGTAGGAAGTATGGTTGAGCCCCTCAAAGATAAAGCCTCTCCCGGCAAGCACCGGCAGGCCATGCAGCAGCTTTACTGCCTCCTGCACCTGCAGGCCGGCGATAACAGAGGAAATCGTGGGCGTGGTTGCCACCTTTCCTTCTGTATCGTTTTCCAGCAGCAGCAGATTGCAGGACATTCGCCGGTTAAGGATTTCCCAATCGGTTTCTCCCAGCGTGCACTCGTAGCAGGGTGGCGTTCCGGGTAAAAAAGCTCGTGCCACGCCGTTGATGCCTTCAATGGCTCCGTCAATCCATGGCCGGTTCATCTTCCAGCAGGCGCGATTGATCCAGAGGCGCGCCTCGCGGTTATCCAGTCCGGCCAGCACAACATCGGCCCAGCCAAAAAGGCCCAGCCCAAGCCCATGAACCACGTTCGCGTTGATGGGATGAACTCTCGCTTCTGGAAATATGTTTCTTGTGGCTTCTGCGGCAACGTCAACCTTGCGCTTCCCTACGTCAGTGGAGCGATAAAGAATGCTGCGAGAAAGATTGGTGGCATCAATCACATCCATGTCTACCACCACGATGTTCGCGAAACCCAGCAACGCAAGGTTTTTGAGCATCTCATTTCCCAGTGCCCCGGCGCCGATCACCAGCACGCGGGCTGACCGGATTTTTTCCTGGTCCCACCAGCCAATGAGCCGAAAGCGGCTGAAGCGACCTTCCGCCAAGGATGCGCTGGACTGGCTCATCGCGCTCCTGCTGTAATTTCCGGCTGCAGACGAAGAATATCGCCTTCCTTCACAGCGGCGTCAGCCAATGTTTGTGCGTCCTGAATCTGCCGCCCCGAGTTTTTGTGGTGGAACTTGTAGCTGAGCGGAGCTCCGTCCGGACCGTTGCGAGGAAGCTGAAGCTTTTCCACCAGCACAGCAATAATGCGGTTTGCCGGTGCATCGTCCGGCAGCTCAACCGGTACGCGCTTGTTTTCTGTTGAATCGTAGACAGTAACAGTAATGTTTGACATTTGTGTTGGGACCTATTGCGATGCGCCGGGATCCACCGTGGTCTTGCGCACGGTTGCATGCTGGATGAACTCAGAGAATTCATTCTGTGGCGCAGATGTGTTTTTCACTACTTCCCAGTCAGACTCATGGAGCAGAGCATCTGTACTGACGGCAAAGTTTAAGTTTTCCTCTTCCGGATCCACGGAGCGCGCCACCTTGGAAGTCACCACGCCGAGAAGGTTCCCGTATTCGTCATAGACCGGGCCGCCGCTGTTGCCCGGGCTCACCGGCGCGGATATCTGCAGCACTTCACTGCCGGGCATGCGGGAAATAATCCCGTTGCTCACGCTGAAATTCAAACCCTCGGGATGGCCGATCACAAAAATCTTTTCGCCCGTCTGTACGCTTTTATAAGCAGCGATTGGCTGGCGGAAGTCGGCGTCGCCCTCGCGCCGCTGCAGCCAAAGCAGCGCCACATCGAGTTCACGATGTCGCGCGATCACTTGTGCCGCAGCCCATCCATTCATTCCATCGGAAACCATCACCTTCTGCTGGCCATGGCGGGAGCGCCAGTCTTCGCCGTCGGCCACGTGACGTGCAGTGGCCAGCAGGTATCCGTGCGAATCCGCTTGCAGGATCAGCGCCGCGCCAAGAATTCCTGACGTTGTTTCCGAGTGGCTGAACCAGCGCTTTGCCGCAGGCGATGCCAACAGGACCATTGGCTTGAGCGTGGAACTCAATTGCACACCGGACATGGTGGTTGGCGCAGGCAAGGAAGGAAAATTGCTGCGCTCATCCAGCCCTGATAATGCGACTCCCACGGCATCGGGAGCCGGCACCCAGGATGATGAAAAGCTCACTATCGCCAGAAGCGTTGAAACAAATCCGCTGATGATGAGCAACGTGAGCAGATAAGACCACCATGCCTTCAGCTCTCGAGGGGTCTGCTTCCGCGTTGACAGGCGCACGATGAGAGCCACCAGGCAAAGCAAAGGAAGAAACAGGACCAGCGGCGCCAGAAGAAATCTTGCCCAAAGCGGAACCGGATTCGCAAGGCGCGGCGGCACTCCTTGCGGATCAGGTGAAACCGGCGGCGCAGGTGGTTGAGATTGCTCCAACTCCTGCTCTGTAATGACAATTCTGTCCATTCAGTTCACAAGGGGGGTGACCAAGGCAGTAAGGCGTTCAAGTGCTTTGGGAATGTTATTTTTTATAACGGCTTCCCATTGAAAGCAAGAGAATCTACATAACAGGAGAGACTTTAGTTCAAATACCGCCGCTCTTCCTGAGAGATTTACCTCAGAAACTCCCGGGTTCCGGACTGAGCCGGCTCCTTTCAAACTCCGCAAGGGCCACAACTTCAGGCTGTGCCACTGCACTAAATTCCCCTAGGCAGAATTCGCTTCCGGTGATTTAATGTATGTTCCAATGGGGAAAAGTTAGAATTTACTTAGGAATCTCGTTTTGCGATATGAGAGGCGGGGGCAAAACTGTCTTACAATGACAGGCTAAATCATGGATTCACTTGTAAAAAACGAAAAGCTTCTCGATCCAATCGGCTGGAGACTACTGCACGAATTGCAGGTTAATGGCCGCCTTTCCTATGCTGAGCTAGGCCGTCGAGTTGGTTTGACCACGCCTGCCGTAGTGGAACGCGTTAAGCGAATGGAAGAAGCCGGGATCATTGTGGGATACCACGCGGATCTGGATCCAATGAAAGTGGGAATGCCGATCTCGGCATTCATCAGAATGTCTGTGGTTGGTGACGTGTTCTCCAAAATCACTGCCGTGATCAGGTCTTGTCCTGAAGTGGTGGAGTGCCACCGCGGGACCGGTGCTGATTCCTTCATCATGAGGGTGCACGTACGATCGGTGGAGCACCTGGAGTCGCTCATCGATCGACTCACGCCTTATGGCACCACGTCAACTTCCATTGTGCTGTCCTCTCCAGTACAGCGCAGGGAAATTCAGAGGGCGGAAGAACAGGCCCAGGCTGCGCAGGCGGCACAGAAGAAATAGGAAGGTCCTGTGCTGGCGAAGTGAGCAGCGCACAACTCAAAAGCTCATTTCAACCGCGCGCGCTCGTATTGAGAAGGCCACGTGATGGTCTGGCCTAAGGCGCGCGCCGCCAGCAACGGCCAGTACGGGTCACGCAGAAATTGGCGTGCCAAAAACACCACATCAGCCTGCGATGTACGCACAATCTGCTCGGCTTGCGCAGGCTCTGTGATCATGCCAACGGCGCCAGTAAGCACTCCTGCTTCCCGCCGCACTCGCTCCGCAAATTCCACCTGATAACCCGCTCCCAAAGGGATTTTCGCAGCCGCAATGTTTCCACCGGAGGAGCAATCAAAAAGATCAACATCGTGCGATTTCAAGATGCGCGCCAGCGCCACAGATTCTTCTACCGTCCAGCCACCCTCGGTCCAGTCAGTCGAAGAAATACGAAGGAACAATGGATACCGTTCTGGCCAGACCTCGCGCACCGCATCCACTACTTCGCAGGCAAGACGGATCCGGTTTTCAAATGGGCCACCGTACTCATCATTCCTGCGGTTGCTAAGCGGTGAAAGGAAGGAGTGCAATAAGTAACCATGGGCGGCATGAAGTTCAATGATTTTTGCGCCCGCAGTTTCTGCCCTCCTGGCCGCCGCCGCGAATGCCTGGACAATGGCGCGAATTTCTCCTTTGCTCAACTCGCGCGGGACTTGATAGTCCTCGGCAAATGCCAATGCGCTCGGGCCAAAAATAGGCGACCATCCTCCCTGATCCGGAGAGAGTGGTTTGCCACCCTTCCACGGAGCACTGGTGCTGGCTTTTCTTCCCGCGTGCGCCAACTGCATGCCGGGAATCGAGCCCTGTTGTGAGATGAAAGAAAAGATCCGCTGCAAGGGCTCAATATGCGAGTCGTCCCACAGGCCGAGGTCGTCCGGACTGATACGGCCGTCCGCCGTAACGGCTGTTGCTTCCGTTAATATTGCTGCGGCCCGGCCAACCGCGCGGCTCCCAAGATGTACAAAGTGCCAGTCGTTGGCAAAGCCATTCTCCGACGAGTACTGGCACATGGGGGAGACCAGAATGCGGTGTTGCAACTCGATCTCGCGCAGACGAAGAGGTTCGAATAAATGCGCCATAAGTGGATCGTTGATTGTAAATGGAGCCCTCGCCGGCACACATCCAACCCCCAAAAGTGCATGTCTGAACGGTCTAAGGCATTTTGATGATTGAATTTGAGGGTAATAATGAGGCAGAGTTGCTGATATTGAATGGCGCAATGGCTAACTCGCCCAAATTTAAAGAATACAAAGATGATTGGGGAACAACTGCCCGTGAAGGCTATGAAGACCGGGGCACCTTCCGACCCGCACGCGTTTCACAAAAAGAACGCGGCAGCCCGTTGCTGCGCACTCTCGGCGCAATCTGCATTTTCGGCGGACTTTGCTGGGGCGCTTATCTGTACACCCAGAACCGCGATATCGTTGCGTCTTTGCAGCAAAATCATGGGCCGGTAGCAATCATGGGGCTTGGAGTCGTTTGTTCCCTGGTCGGCAAGTTCCTCCGCACATAAAGCTGAGATCTCCTTAAATTTCATTGAGATAGCGCAGTGCCATTGCAGCACAGGTTCAAAAACATACGCTTTTGAACAAGTTCATTTTTTCATTGACAACCGATCGGCTTAACAGTATTTTGAACGTGTTCAATTAACTTGAGACCGGCTACGAAGGAGGATTTATGAAAGACATAATCGTTATCAGCTACCTGATTTATATCTGCATCAGCGTAATGCTCACCATCTGGGTGGCGCGCACGCTTCACAAACGCGGCGCCATCTTTCTGGTAGACGCTTTCCAGGGGAATGCTGAGTTGGCAGCGTCCGTCAACCACCTGCTGGTGGTTGGGTTCTACCTGATCAACATAGGGTTCGTTTCTCTAGCGCTTAAGACCTCTGATGTGATTTCAACGCCGCGGGCAGGCATTGAAATGCTCAGCGACAAGCTGGGCATCGTGCTGCTCACGCTCGGCGGCATGCACTTCTTCAACCTCTTCGTTTTCTCCCGCATCCGCAGCCACGGACAAGGTCATGCTCCGCGCCGCCCCCCAGTTGCGCCTGACGCCACGTTAAAGATCGCTGTGCCGCGTTAATTGTCCGGCATTCGAGGAGGTAGGCCATGGAAAAATTGTATGTGCTTTATGATCCGAAGTGTGGCCTGTGCGAACGGCTGAAAGACTGGCTGCTGACGCAACGGAGCTGGCTGGGACTCTGCATGGTCCCGGCCGGATCAGAGAAGGCAAAGACCATGTTTCCTCAGCTCGAGCAGATTGCCACCTGCAATGATCTGGTGGTAATCAGTGATGAGGGCGATGTTTACCTGAACAACTCCGCCTGGATCATGTCTTTGTATGCGCTCGAGGAATATCGTGACTGGGCTTGCCGGCTGGCGCATCCTTTACTCATGCCGCTGGCCCGGCAAGCCTTTGAAACTATTTCACACAACCGGCATGCGCTTTCGCGCTGGCTGCGAATCACGCATCCGGAGGAGATTGCCCGCGAGTTGAAGGCGGTTACAATTGCGCCCTGTAACTTGCCTGAATCGAGAATATCGGACTTTTTACGATGAATGTGACACCTGTAAAGACCCGTCCCACGCCGCGCGCGGAAGATACCCGCCGGAAAATCTATGACGCAGCCATGGAGTTGTTTCGCGAAAAGGGTTTTGAACAAACCACCATGCGCGACATCGCCGCAAAAGCGGGCGTGGCGCTGGGCGGGACTTACTATTACTTTTCTTCCAAAGAAGCCATTGTGCTGGCTTTCTACCAGGAAATGCAGGAGAGCAGCCACGATGAACTGCTGGCCGAAATGGCCGGTCACACGGACCTGAAAGGCAGGATTCGATGCGTGCTGGAAAAGCGCCTGGAATTGCTGACTCCGAACCGAAAATTTTGTGACGCTCTTTTCCGCCACGCGCCCGACCCTGCGGACCCTCTTTCGCCATTCAGCACTGAGACCCGTCCCATCCGTGACCGGGCCGTTGAGCATTTGAAGCTTGCCATGGACGGCAGCAACATGAAGTTTCCAACTGATTTGGAACCAAAGCTTCCCTTTCTGCTTTGGCTTTACCAGATGGGATTGATTCTGTTCTGGCTCTATGACCGCTCGCCCAATCAGGAGCGCACCACGAAGCTGATGGACAAAACTCTTAGCCTGCTGGTGAATCTCATCCGCATATCGTCTCTGCCACTGATGAAACCGGTGCGGAAGATGGTTTTGGAGATTGTTGAGGTTGCAGTCCCTTGATCTTAGAGGTCGTTCGCGGAACGTTAATGCCTGAACGCCGGATTTCCACGCTAGCCAGGCAACTCCCTGCCATCCCGCGGCTACAAGGGATGTATGGAAGGTCTGAAGCGCATATGGCTGGCCGCAGCACTGATTAGTATTCCCGGTCTGAATATTTCACTAGCCCAACGGCGTCCGGATAAAGATACACAGGGGAGCTTGACCGTAACGCTCCGGGTTGAATCGTCAGTAGGAATAGTCGTCGAACCGGAGGGAGAACAGCACATAATCGCGCCAAATTCCATTGATCCCGCAGATAACGTTTCACGAATTGAGTACGTCCAGCTCAGCCCGGCCAAGAACGACGAGCAGAAGCAATCACACGAGATAAAAAAAGACAGATCACCGGCAAAACCAGGTCGCTGATTCACCGGGCATTCTTGCCGTACGTGGATCGCACGGCCACAAGCTTCTCTAATTGTTCCTCGTCCAGGGTCCGGCTGCAGCCCAGCTGCCGCGCTGCCAGCACGATCTTGGCGTAGTGCTCAACTGCTTCCATGCGAAGATATGCCTGGCGCAGGTCAGTGCCATAGGTGACCACGCCGTGGTTGGCCATCAGAATGGCGTTGTGGTCAGGAATGAATGGCGCAAGAGAATCACTCAACTCCCTCGTTCCTGTTGTAGCGTAAGGAGCCAGCGGTACGGCCCCGAGAGTTATTACCACTTCAGAGCATAACGGTTCATCGAGCGCCATGCCTGCGGAGGCAAACGCGGTGGCGGTACAGGGATGGGCATGGACCACCGCGCCGATTTCCTGGCGCATGCGATAAATGGTGAGATGCATATTGATCTCGCTGGAAGGCCGGCTGGAGCCGCTCAGCTGTTCTCCTTCGAGGTCTACGATCACCATCTCTTCCATATGCATCATGCCCTTGCTGACGGCCGTCGGCGTGATCATCACGCGGTCCTGGTCCATCCGCACTGAGAGGTTTCCATCCGTAGCGGCGACAAAGCCCTGTGCGTGCAGCATCCGCCCGTACTCCACCAGGTCCTGCCGGAGCTGCAGCTCGGGGCTCAGCGGCTTGCTGACGAAAGGCAATCTCACGAATGGGAGCACGGTGGCTCCCTCGAGTATTTTTCGTATGTAACTCATGGCTTGCCGTACCTTTTCTGCTAGTTCTTCTTGCGACCTTGCGCGCCCTGCTAGAGACGCGAATTGTCTCAGAGCCCTCTGTTCCGTTCGGCAGAGACTCTGTGGGGCGTTCGAGTTTAATCAAAATAGATGCTCGAATCTAGCAAAGTCTTACGCAGATTTTGTCCAGGACATTGATTACGGCGCAAATGCGCTCACCTGTTGCACCCGAAATGACAAGAAGAATGAGCAGAAGTAATTCGAGAAGAGCGTACGTTACGAAGGAAAAGAAAATAAGAGCAGACTTGCCGGAAAACGCAGCTCCCAATTCAGGGAGTGGTGACATCAGCAGGTGCAGAATGCCGTAGATCACCAGGAGCCACACCGCGCGTCTGATCCAAGGGTTCACGCGACACATAGTATCCGATTTTCTACGCTGTTAAAAGCATTTCCCTAACTGCACGCAGAACTCTGATTTCA
>DASUBD010000609.1:0-6212 GCA_035763445.1 Candidatus Angelobacter sp. | reverse complement strand
TTCAATTCCTTTCCTTTGACTTCCATCAGATATTCGCCTTCATTCACATGAACGCCGGGCCGATCAAGAGGCGCGATCTGGTTGGGGTTCCATTCGCCGGCCTGGTAAATGTGCTTGAAATAATAGTGGCCATTGCGGACTCCATAGTCTGCACCCAACAGCCCCACGAGTGTGGTCTTGGTCTCCCCAAAATCTCCGCCCCGCACCGTGAAGTGGCTGGTGCTCAGTTCGCCCAGCATCTGTTCCAGCAAGTACTTGAGGTCATAGCGGCAATAGAGATGATCAGCAAAGACCTCATACTTCTTAGCCACTGCATTCCAGTCTTTCCCGTGCATGCCGGGGTCATAATAAAAATCTCGCGCCAGCCGCCACGCTTCCCGGTACATTTGTTTCCATTCCAGCCGCGGATCCACTGAGATCTCGATCTTTTCTAACGCAAGAGGCCTGGGGTTTTCCTGTCCAGCGGCGGAAGATAGCACTCTCCATCCATTGTTGCGTTGGATCAGTAGAGCTTCACCTGAAGCCGAAACGGAGTATCTTTCCACTGCGTCACTCAGTTTTTCCGTCGAGCCATCCTCTACCGTTCCGCGGTAGAGCGTCTGTCCATCCCCCTCATTCAGCCAGCTCGCGTTGGAAGGAGCCTCTGCAAGCAGCAGAACTCCAGACCTCATGGCCTGCACACGCTGATAGTTTCTTTCCGGAAATGAGAGAGGTATGACTCGGCGTTGTGAATGAATCCACTCTGGAACGGGAGGCGGCTTGGGAACACTTGACTGTTCGTCATCCTGATCGAACGTCAGAGCCTTGTATCCACATTTCGAGAGGTCCGAATCAGCCGTAATCAGTGCATAAATAAAATATGAAACCGTCTTTGTGTATCCGGAGAGTTGATCCCAGCCCAACTTGGGGGCAAAATTTGTGCTGGCCGCGAAAAACAGGCATTGACCGCTGGGATCAAAGCTGGGAGAAATGGCGTCACTGGTTCCAGTTGTCAGTTGCTCGGTTTGACCGCTCTTCAGCGAACGAACATAGATTGCATGCGCCTTGTTGGAAAGCTGCTTGGCATATGCGAGCCACTGGCCGTCAGGGGACCATGCAGGTTCCAGCCTGCTTGCGGGCTCTTCATATCGGTCTGTATCCACTAATGTCGGCCGCGTCTCATCTATACCGACATACCACAATTGAAGCTCTTTATTTGTATAAGCAATGTGCTTACTGTCAGGCGACCAGACGGGTGAATAGTAATAAGAGGGAGAATCGCTCAGCTTAATTCGGCGCACCGGACCATCGCCGACTGCACTGCGTATATGAAGCTGATATTCCCCGCTCTCATCAGAAAAATAGGCTATCCACTTGCCATCGGGCGACCATGCCGGCGATCTTTCAGCGATTCCCGGAGTGGTGGTCAGGTCCGTTGCTTTCCCTGTTTTGGCAGAGACAGTGATGAGCTCGCCACGCGACTCAAACACGGCATTCTCTCCGTCCGGAGAGAGCGCTGCGCTCTGAATGTATTTCTGCATCCGCACGCTATGAGGACGAAGCTCCGGAAACTCAGCTGAAATATCGATCGGGATTACTTTCGCAGTGCGAGCCCCGTTTTCGAGGAAATACAAGTGGCCAAACTTTTCATAAACGATCCCGGCCGGCCCGGCTGAAAATGACTTGATGTCATGCTCGCTGTCCTGGACGACCCGCGCGACATCTCCCGCATGAGTGTTGTAGGCAAACAGGCCCGTCTCGCCTCTTCGGTCGGAAAGAAAGTAAATGGTGTCTCCAACCCACCTCGGGCTGAAATCATTGCAGGAAATTTGCTGGGCAATCTCTTTTGTCTTTAACGTGTCCAGATCCAGAATGCGGATTGCAGTGGTGCGTCCTCCGCGGTAGTCTTTCCAGACAGAAAATGCGCTGGCTACCGGGACATAGGCGATCTTCTTTCCATCAGGAGAAAACGCCCCGTCGTCCCCCATCGTCATGGGAAGCTCTTCAGCAAATCCCCCCGCCAGCGGAATGGTAAACAAACGATTGTATTCAGCAATACTGCTGCGCGAGGAACGAAACAAAATGCTCTTACTGTCCGGTGTCCAGCCAACCGCTTCATTGCCGGCAGGATGATACGTCAGGCGCTTCGCTGCGCCGCCGGTAGCAGGAATAACGAAGACGTCGCTGTTTCCACCCTCTTGACGGGTAAATGCGATCCACTGCCCATCAGGAGAAAATATGGGGTTGCTATCAAAGCCATTGCCTGAGGTAAGCTGTTCCGCTGCTCCCCCAAACAGGCTCACGGACCAGAGGTGGTTTGCAAATGCGAACACTACCTTAGAACCGTGAAGCGATGGTCCCCGAAAGAATGCAGGGCTTATTGGCGCACCGACGCAAGTCTGTATCGCCAGGGAAATATATAAGGTTAACCTTACAACGGACTTCATAAAATTTTGGGCTTGAGTGGTATGGAATTGAAAGGGCGCAGCCTCAACCGCACCTTGAACACATGAAAAATGGGCTTTCACCCCGCTAGCGCGGGTCTCAAAAAAATCCAGAAAAGACGTTTATGGCAGCGCTGCATGTTGCGCTGCGGGAAGACTTGCTTGCGCGTTTTGCAGAGCAAAGTTCAACTCACGAGCAAGCGCCGCGATGTTTGCTCCCCGATCCAGCGTGTAATGGTTTCCAGGAATAATCGAAGTGGTCAGGGTACCTGTGAGCAAGCTCTGCCAGTCGCGAATGATGGAATCATGATCTATAGGGGTGTCGGTTGGGGAGTTCTCCGCCAGCATGAGATGAACTCGTCCAGGATAGACACCGGCGTGGTAAATAGTGGCTGATTCATCGCGCATCTGCAGCATGTCGACCATGTGATCAACCTGTCTGGCCAGGGCGTCGCTTGTTTGCGCCCCCCACTGCTCCAGCACTTTCTGCCGGAATTGTGAATACTCCAGTTGCAGATCTCGCTCGGACACTTGCAGGTTCAATTCCAGCGCCACCATGGCAAGAAAGACATTCATCGGTAGCGGGTTGTATGGCTTGCCATTGCCTGGAACAGTTGGGTCAATCAGCACCAGCATGGAAACTTCCTTACCGCGTTCTCTCAACTTTGTCGCCATTTCCAGCGCCAGCAGCCCGCCAAACGACCACCCTGCCAGTGCGTATGGTGCTTCTGCACTGTCCCTTGAGATCAGATTCACGTAATGCTCGGCCAATTCCTCCACAGTTTTCAGCCGCGGTCCTCCCGTCAGCAGCGGATCCCGCAATGCATAAACAGGACCCGAACCTTCGAGGTGTTCCACCCATGTGTGATACCTGAGCACCTGTCCGGATGCCGGATGGATGAAATAGATGGGCGCTTGCGAGTTGCCTTCACGAATCAATTCAATGGATGAGTCAACGCTTTCTGCGGCGGATTTAGGACGAAGCGCTTCAGCAAAACGCCTGACGGTGGGATATTTGAGAATCGTTGATAACGGCAGATCAAATCCGAACTGCTCCTGCACCCGCGCCATGAGCTTCACAGTAAGCAGTGAATGGCCACCAAGCTCAAAGAAATCATCGTCAACTCCCATATCCTGGATTTCCAGGACTTCCTTCCAGATTTCCAGCAGTGCGGCTTCAACAGCATCAGCCGGCGAGGTTGTTTCAGCTCTTGCTGAAACAATGCGCATCTCTTGAAGTTTTTTCCTGTCAATTTTTCCCGAACTGGTCAGCGGCATATCCGGCAGCACCACTACGTCTGCGGGAACCATGTAGTCCGGCAGGATGTCATAAAGCTTATGGCGAAGCGCGCCCGCATCACTTACAGCGCCCGGCTCTGTGACCACATAGGCAACCAGCTTCTTCTCTCCGGATGAACTGTCGTGCAACACCGTCGCAGTCTGCTGAATTCCCGGTTGCCGCAATAAAGCCGCCTCGATCTCAGCTACTTCGATTCGGAAGCCTCGCAACTTGATCTGCTCATCATATCTGCCAAGGAATTCCAGGTCGCCATCCGGACGGTACCGGACTCTGTCTCCCGTTTGATACATGCGCGCACCCGATCTGGTGGCAAAAGGATTGGGCAGGAAACGTTCTGCCGTGAGATCGGGCTGATCCAGATAACCGCGAGACAGTCCCACTCCCGCGATATAGAGTTCCCCAGGTACACCAACGGGGCTAGGCTCCAGCTTCTCGTTCAAGACATACAGCTCGGTATTGATCAGAGCCCGACCCATGCTGACAGAGGCGCACTCTGCGAGTAACGGCGACGACATGCTTGCGCACACTGTCACTTCGGTGGGTCCATAGGCATTGATCATCCGTTTCCGGCCGGCCCACCTTGAAACAAGTTCCAACGGGCATGCTTCTCCAGCAACCACTAGTGCCTCAAGCGAAGGAAGCTGCGCATCCTGCAAGCTTGCCAGGACTGAAGGAGGCAACGTTACCACTGTCACCGCTTGCTTCTCTAACACCTCCTCCAGCTCTTTTCCGGCAAGTAAACTCGTGGGGTTTGCCACCACCAGTGCTGCTCCATTCAATAATGCTGTTGCCCATTCCGAAACGGAAGCATCGAAACTCATGGATGCAAAGAGCAGAATCCGGCTTGAAGAATTCACTCCATATCGCCTGGCCATCGCTTTGGCCATATTGAATACGCCCCAATGCTGGATCATCACGCCCTTGGGCTCTCCAGTAGAGCCAGACGTATAAATCACATATGCAAGATTAGCGGGATCTGAGCCGCTGGCCGGCGCTTCTCCGCTCTGTGAAGCTATCTGCTCAGATTCCAAATCAAGGCAGATGGCTTGATACCAGCCGGACGGCAGGCGATTGATCAGTCGCTGCTCTGTTATGACGAATGGCGCTCGCGCGTTTTCCAGCATTTGCGCCAGACGGTCTGGGGGGTAGCCGGAATCGAGCGGCAAGTAAGCGCCGCCCGCCTTAAGTACTCCAAGGATCGTTGCGATCAGTGCAGGCGAGCGATCCAGGCAGATTCCCACTGGAGTCTCTGGTCTAACTCCCTGCAGCAGCAAATAATGAGCGAGCCGATTTGCCCTCTCATCCAGCTCTTGATAGGTAAGCTGCTCATTTTCTCCAACCACCGCAATGGCAGCCGGAGTCTTCCCTGCCTGTTCCGCGAATAGCTCGTGAATACAGCGTGGCTGGCCCAGATCTTCACTTGTCTGGTTCCATTCCACCAGCACCTGACGCCTTTCCGTCTCTGCCAGCAGCGGCAACTCGGAAGCGTGTTGCTGGGGCATGGCCAGGGCGCTTCTCAGTAACTGCTCGAAATGCCCCAGCATCCTTTGAATGGTTGCTGGAAGGAAGATATCAGTGTTGTATTCAAGCGTAATTTCAATGCCGTTCTGTGTTTCTTCAGCGTAAAGCCCAAGATCATCAGGTGCTGTTCCCGTCTCCATTACTTCCGGAGCCAGTTGGAGATTTCCTGCCGGGAAGCTGGCCGCAATCGTATTCAACATTGTGAACCGGACCTGGAATAGAGGGCTGCGACCCAGGTTTCTTTGCGGGTCAATGATCTCCACCAGCCTTTCAAACGGCAGATCCTGATGCGCATACGCCTCCAGCGCGTTTTTCCTGACGTGCACCAGTAACTCTGGGAAGCTTTGATTGGGACTCATCTGCGAACGCAGTACCAGAGTGTTTACAAAGAAGCCGATCAGTGGTTCGATCTCCTCCCGGTTGCGGTTTGCGACTGGGCTTCCAACGGCGACGTCCCACTGCCCTGTATGCCTCGCCAGCAGGATCTGGTATCCAGCGAGCAGGGTCATGAATAAGCTGGCACCGTGGCGTCGCCCGAACCCTTTAAGTTGAGCCGTCAAATCAGGTTTGAATGTAGTTATGGCGGCGCCGGCACTATGAGTTGGGACTGCTGGGCGCGGATGGTCGGTTGCCAATTCCAACACCGGCGACTCCGCAAGCTGCCTCTTCCAGTAGGCTGCCTGCTCATCCAAAACCTCTCCTGTCAGCCACTGCCGCTGCCACATTGCGAAGTCGGCATATTGAATTGGAAGCTCAGGAAGCGGCGACGGTTTCGCCTGGCTGAATGCTTCATACAGTGCTCCCAGTTCACGGGTAAGGATTGCCATGGACCATGCGTCGCCCACGATATGATGCATGGTAAACAGCAGAACATGCTCGTTGTCGCTAAGTCGCAGGAGTTGAGCGCGCAACAATGGCCAGCGGGAAAGATTGAAGGCGCGTCTCGCTTCGGTCTCAGCCCGCTGCTT
>DASUBD010000608.1:0-13846 GCA_035763445.1 Candidatus Angelobacter sp. | reverse complement strand
GCGAGCGGGGAGTCTTCCGCGAAAGGCAACGGGTCCGGGATGAGGAAGATGCTTTCAGAGGACGCGCCACGATCGAGCGCCGCCTGCTTCATTCCTGAGGAGTGAACAATCACGGCAGCGGCGCGGGCAAGCACAAACTGTTCGGCAACCCGGAAAGAACGGCCCATCCAGCTTCCGTGGTCGCATTGGCCGGCGGACATGGCCAGTTCTTCAATACAGGCGCGCAGATCATAAACCACGCCGCCAATGTTGCGGACCGCAGCCATTCCGGCGGCGAAACAGTGAGTGTGGACAAGGTCAGCGGAATTTTCCGGGTCGCAATCGAGGATGGATTTGCGCCAGGTCCTTACGTCCTGCCAGGAACGCAAGAGTGAAAGGGAGCGCGGCTGCTCCTGACGCCCTCCGGAAAGATATAGCTCGGCCGTACCCTCACCCTGCGGGGTAACAATATAAGGCCGCATGCCGGAAGCGACCTGGCCTTCCACCACGGGCAGAACATCACGAGCGAATTCACAGGCGTGAATTACGCGCCACGCCCGCGGGCGCACACCCTGGCCCAAAGGGTTTAGGACAGGGCCGGAACGGGCATCTTCCTTTGAAGTATGGGCGCCGCTGAAAGCCATGCTCGTGCCTCAGGAGACTTCTCTTTTTGTCTGTTCAGCCAGTTCCGAGTAGGCGATGACGCGATTGCGGCCGGCATGCTTGGCGGCATAAAGCGCAGCATCAGCGAACTCGATCAGGTCGCGCTTGAATTGAGCATCGCTGTCATAAACCGCAACTCCGATGCTAATCGTGAGATGCTGAATTTCATGCGGGGAGCCGGCAAAAAATTTTGCCTGTTCCACAGCACGGCGAAGCCTCTGGCCAACATAGAGCGCAGCGGCCTGAGTGGTTTCAGGAAGGATGATAACGAATTCCTCGCCGCCATAGCGGGCCACGGTGTCCACTTCGCGCATGTCTTTCATCAAAATGGAACTCACATCGCGGAGGATCTGGTCTCCCACGTGGTGCCCGAAGGTGTCATTCAGACGCTTGAAATGATCAATATCGATCATGAGTAGAGCGAACTTCTGCTTGCGGCGTTCAGCGCGCTTGAATTCAAGCTCAAGCTGCTGCTCAAAATAGCCACGCGTTCTCAGGCCAGTCAGGTAATCAGTGAAAGCGAAACGCAGCAATCCTTCATTGGCATATTCGCGGGTGAGGAGGTTCTCTGAGACGAGTGAAAGGATCCACAGCAGCTGGGCATCTTCGCGCTGGAAGGCATTGTGACGGGAAGAGAACAGCTGCATGGAGCCCATGACACGGTTGCTGACGAAAAGAGGAACGGTCAGCGCCGAGCCGCCATTCATGATTTCAAGCAAAGCATCCGCCTCAACATGATGCCCCCTGGTAATGATGAGTGGACGGCCATACTTTACAGCCCAGAGATTGACGATATTGCCGCTGGAAATTTCGTTTACAGACTTTAAGTTTTTGTCAGAGCCGCGCGTCAGGCGCAATTCCATATGTTCCGCGCCTTCATCCCAGAAATAGACAAGGGCGCGATCAAAGGGTGCGATCTCACCGGCCATATCACAGAGCAGATTGAGAGTGGCCTCAAGCTGCATCTGCAGACCACTCAGCATACTGAGGCGAAGAACCACATTCAGGTGCTGCCAGCGGTTGCGTATGGTCTGCTCATCAAGTTCCGAGAAGACTTCAGCAACAAACCTTTCCGGAGGAAACGGCGCCGGCTGTGTGGATTCCCTGGATGCCATGGAAAGACAGGTCCTGGTCGCGATATACCAAAATTGCACACGCGACCGTGCCCTTTTGAGATGCTGCCAGCGCCTCTGAAGGACACTTACGGAAGGCTGTAAGCCATCAAGATGCAAAAAATTGAGACAGAAATGCTGATTTCGCCGCGTACATTGTCCTTAAGGACAATGCCCCCATTCCGTTGACAAATTCGCGCTGCTGCTTTGCCCGGAATCGCGAAGCAGAGTTCAAGATGTGTAGAAGCAAGGGTTTAGAAGAGAGCTGATAGCAGAATTAAGAATTAAAGTTGAAGCAGCCCATCGAACGCATATTTTTTTAGTCTCGTGCACAGTCTCTGTTGCATTTCAACACTGATCATCATAGGATAGTTCTGGCGCTCGGAAAACCCGCCGACGCTGAGATGAACTTGAGTCCACGCAGTCAGCGGTTCATCAGATGAGCTCTTCGCAGTTTTCGCCCGAACTAGACAGACAAAGAACCGGCCCTACGTTTTTCCGGACAGGAGAAGCAACCCTCATGGCATGGTACGCGTACTGCATCGTTGAGCAAGAAGCCTTCCAGAATGGTATTCGAGCCCGTCGCCCCGTCCCAGTAGAGAATTTAAAAGGCATTGCTGACGCGCAGGCTTTTGCCTATCCCGGCGGCGAGTTTTCAGTGATTGTCAGCGAATATATTCCAACCGGGGATCTGGGGCAGAAGGCGCTGTTACAACATGCGCATGTCGTAAGCGAATGCTTCAAGCGGACAACCGTGCTGCCCTTCCGATTCGGGACCGTTTTTGATACTGACGATGCATTGCGCCGGGCAGTACGACTCAACCGAAAAGCCTTTACGGAGAGCGTTCTTAAGCTGAAGGGCAAAGCAGAGATGCACCTGAAACTGCTGGTAAAAGATGGTTCGCTGCGTCAGGCGCTGGAAGAGATCGAACTGCCAGCTACGGTGGGGAGTGAGTACCTGACCAAGCTGCGGGAAAAAGCGGCCCGCCATCGCGAACGCCAGACCAAAGCGCGCGCCCTTTCTGTCCAGGTCCACAAGATTTTTGATCCGCTTGACCAGGATGTCTGCTGCCGCAAGGTAGATTCCGGCGGTATGCTGATTGACATCGCGCACCTGATCGACCACAAAAAGGTGCAGAAGTACCAGAACCGCTACCAGATGGCGACCCGGCATTTACCCGGCGTCGAAGTGGTGATGAGCGGGCCATGGCCGCCTTATCACTTTATATCCGGCAAGCGATCTTCCTAGTTTCTTCCGCCAAGGTTAACTCTTCAGGCAAAAGGGTATTTCTGTGCCCTTTTGTGTCCCAATTCGTGCCCTATTGGGCGTTTGTGCCTTGCCTTGGGCATCTAAATACCTGAAAATGGAATCGAAGTACTGTCATTATTTTTAGAGCAGCCCCTTAGTCTTGCCGAGAGATGGAATGAACCAGAAAAGCCGCGTCTTGATTGTGGATAACGACTTGGTTATGGCCAAGTACCTGTCGTCGCATCTTTCCCGCCGTAATTTCGAGGTGAGCGTTGCGTCCAGCGATCAGGAGGCTCTGCGGGTTTTCCGAGGCTTTGATCCGGTTCTGCTTCTGGTGGATACGTCAATGAATGGAGAGGCTGGACCCGAGATTCTCCAGCGGCTAAAACAAATCAAGCCCAGTCTGGCTGTGATTGTTCTCTCTGCCAACAAAGACCCGGAAATGATCTTTAAGGCTTCAAAACTGGGAGCGGACGATTACATCAGTAAGCCGGTGGATCCCAAGGAACTGGACGTGCGGATCTCGCGGGTACTGGACAATCAGCGGCTCTACCGGGAAGTAACACAGCTCCGCGAGCAGGTGAGACGGCAAAGCGACTTCACCATGCTTTTTGGAACCAGCCCGAAGATGATGGAAGTAAAAATGACAATCGACCAGGTGGCGGATACGACGGCCACGGTCCTGATCCGCGGCGAAAGCGGTACGGGCAAGGAAGTGGTGGCGCGCATGATCTACGCCGAGTCATCGCGCTCGGAGAAGCCATTCGTGAAAGTAAACTGCGCCGCCATTCCACACGAATTGCTGGAAAGTGAGTTGTTCGGTTACGAACCAGGCGCCTTCACCGGGGCTACCAGACAAAAACTGGGGAAGTTTGAACAGGCCAACGGCGGCACGATTTTCCTGGATGAAATCAGCGAGATGCACCCGGCATTACAGGCAAAACTGCTGCACGTTCTGCAGGACCACGAATTCTCACGGCTGGGCGGGAAACGCGATATCCAGGTGGATGTGCGGGTGCTTTCCGCCACCAACAAGCCGCTGGAACGGGCCGTGGAAGAAGGCGTGTTTCGCGAAGACCTGTTTTACAGGCTCAATGTAGTCAGCATCCACATCCCGCCGTTGCGGGAGCGGCGTGAGGAGATACCGGTCTTTCTCGAGTATTTTCTGGAAAAATACAGCGCGCATTACGGCAAGCAGCCTCCGATGTTCAGTGATTACGCGGTGGCGCGCATGATGGAATACGCCTGGCCAGGAAATATTCGCGAGCTGGAAAACCTGGTGAAACGCTATGTGATCGTGGGCAATGAAGCACAGATCATCCGTGAGCTTTCCACGCACAAGCCGATTGTCTCATCCATGTCATCCCGCCCAGCCCCCGCGGCTTCTTCAGCTGCCACGCCAACTACGGCAATACCGGCGGCTACTCCAGCAACTGACCTGGAGATGCCATCTCTGCTGGAGATTGGGCGCAGGGCTGCCATGCAGGCCGAACGCGAAGCCATTGAACGCGTACTGGCGCAGACACGCTGGAACCGGCGCCAAGCCGCCAAAATCCTGAAGATCAGCTACAAAGCGCTCCTCAACAAACTAAAGGCGATGGAGGAGCAGAACAAGGGACAGGCTAAGCAAATTGAGGCTAAGTAGTGGCACCAAAATACCACTACTTTAAGCCTTTTTTCTTAACTACTCTGGCCCGAGTTGCAGCCTGCTCTTGCCGTTAAATTAAACATTTAGAAAAGCTTAGGTTGGTAATGGGAGTTTCCACAGAACCGGGCAGGGCTTTGGTTTGTGAGTTGCTTTACAGAAGGCAAACAAAAGAGGCCGTAAAAATTTAAGATGACTTTAACCCTATCCCAAGCTTTTCGACTTTTCCATAACGAGTGTCTTGGCGTAAGCCCAGAACTCATCTTGCATCGCCTTCCCTGAGATCTTCCCTCCCTTCCTTGCCTCTTTGTGAGCGGCTCTAAAGAGCCGCTTTTTTCTTTGCCCCACGTTTCCGGGCTGAACCGTCAAAAACGTTTCAACTGCGACAGAGTCCATTGAGTCAGCATCTAAACTTGTTCGTTTAGTTTGACGGGTTATTATTATGGCGAATAAGATTGAAAATTTATCGAGAGACATGGACAAGAAGAAGCTGGACAGTTTCAGGAAAAGACTGGAAGAGCGGCAGCAGATGCTTCGCAAAGCAGTGAGCCGGACAGAGGAAGACGGCCGAGTTGCAGACCAGGACTCCGCGCAGGACATTGCTGATCGCGCCGCCAACTCTTACACCAAGGAATTTCTGTTTTCCGTGAGCAACAATGACCGTCAATTGCTCAACATGGTGGAGTCTGCACTGCAGAGAATCCGCGAGGGGTCTTTTGGCGAATGCGTAAGCTGCGGCAATGAAATCAATTCCAAGCGCCTGGAAGCGGTGCCATGGACACGCTATTGCATTGCATGCCAGGAGAAAAAAGAGAAGGGACTGCTGGAAGAGGCCGTGGAATAAACAACGAGAAATGAAAAGGGAGATTGCAGCGTGCAATCTCCCTTTGTTCTTTTTCTGCGGGATAAGATCCGTTAGTAGAGGTTGAAGCTGATCTCCAAGCCCATTTCCACGGCTACGGGCCGTCCATCTTTCTTGCCGGGATCAAACTTCCAAAGTTTTACCACTGCCAGAGCCTTTTCATCGAGGCCCATTCCAAGAGAGCGAACAACGCGCGGGTTATGCACGCGGCCGTCCACACCGATAATGCCGCTTAACACAACAACGCCCTGATACTTGGCTTTACGAGCTTCTTCAGAGAACTCCGGTTCCGGAGTGAAGATGGGCTTGGGTGCGCTCACGCCGTCTCCGACGTGAAAGAGACCGGGGCCTACGCCGGGGCCGCCATGGCCTGAACCAACGCCACCGCCGTTTCCACTGCCAATGCCGCCACCCACGCCTACGCCGTTTGAGGGCGTCATCAGTTTGGAAAGAGGATCGCCAATCTGGGTGGTGGAGGTGTATTTGAGGTCAGCAACCACGGTGGGCTCGACCATTAATTTGCTCTTCTGTGTCTGGACCACAACCGGCGGGGCAAATTGTTCTTTGGCTGCCCGTGGAGGAGTACCTGTGGAAGCCTTGAGCTTGCTGGCATCACCACCGCCGCCACCGCTGATTCCGTGTTTGCCGACTTTAAGCGGCACGTAAGGCGTGAGGTCAACTGACTGGCTGGTCAGGGAAGGAGGAAGAATTTTGGGCTGAATTGTGATATGGAAAAGCCACAAGATCAGCAGCACCACGACCGTGTGCGTCACCACCGACAGGAGGAAATTTTCCGGACGGACCTGGTACTGACCATATCCGCCGCCGAACAGAGTCGTCATGGACTTATCTGCGGCCTGTTCTTTTGTGAACTTGACCACTTCCTGCTTCGGGGGGGGACCTGCCGGAGTTGGCGTACCCGGAGGAATCGGCTGTTTAGTATCGAGCGGAGACATGTTATTTACCGTTGACAATCAGTATAAACGGCTTTGCTGCCGAACTTCTTGATGAAAAACATTACAGTAAGAGTACTCCGGACAATGTCCTTTAGAACCATGTCTAATGGTGAAACATTCCGGTGAACATTCCTTTCAGCCTGCCAAAAAAGCCCTTCTTTTCTTTCTTCTCCCGCGCTGGCCGGGAGTTTGTTGCCGCCTGGGCCGGAGGTTCCTGACGTACAGACACTTGTGCCGGCTTTTCCTGTAGAACGACCGGATCCACGGTTTCTTGCACAAAAAAGAGGTTAGGAAGAGTGGACAAGGAGATTTTGGCCACAGAATAAGGTTCAATCCCCTGTGCAGACTTGCCGCTGAAAACGAACGGGGTATCCACCTCCACATGAACCTGACCGGGCCGGTCCGGCGGGATTTCCGCGGCCGGCTGAACCGGTACAGGAGCGGCATTCGCTGGCGGAGACTGTGTTACTGGCTGGGGCGCCGGCGGGGCAGCGGCTTCCATGATTGGAGCCGCTTCCGGACACCCGCAGGACTCAGAGGTGGCCAGGACAGTGTTCCCGTTCAGTTTCCCCTGATGGAAAAGCATGGAGTCCTGGGGGCGAACGCGATAGCTGGCTGAACTCATCAGCTCAGAAAATTCAATGGGAGCTGCGTTGCCGGCAAGGCTCTTCACGCAGGTATCGCCGTTTTGACTTGTGCCAACCGCAAAATGGTACTTGCCCGGTCCCTGAAGACGAATGCTGAAATCGGGAGTGATGAGGAAATCAGCGCCTCGGTGAAACAGTGTGTAGTCGAACTCAAGCGCTCCGGTATTCATGGCAAACGCAAGCCCGAAGTTGCTGGAATTGACGGTGAGAGAACTGCGGGGGCAGAGGCGGACCTGGCCTCCACGATTCAGCTTGAGCCGCGCGGGTGCGATTCCGGCGGAAAGCTCTGAGCCGCTTACCACGCTCATTCCGCCGCCGACCGGCTGCACCAACCGGGCCTGGCCATCACCTGCATAAAGTTCGCCAATAGGAGTATTGGACTGCTGGGCTCCCAGTAAGGAAGACGCGCTCAGTACGGTGATGGCAGCAAATTTAGCCTTTGTGCAGGCTTTGCCAGATACAAGATTCAGACCGGTTACTCCTCATTGGATGAAATCGTAGTTATCAATGGTGACGGCGACGCCCTGGCGATGGTCGCTATTTTCAACCCGGAGCACGCGGCCCATGCAGCGAACGCGGATAGGCTCAGCTAACGTCACTTCGTGAGGCAAGGTCATGACAAACTCAACCGCGGCGCCTTCAGCAAATTCACTGTTCACGTACATGAACACGCCGCGCGAGCTTACATCCCGGGTCTGCGCGGTGAGTTCGCCAGCAGAGTTGCCCTCGTAAGTAATGGTAATGGGCAACTCAAGAAGAAAACGCCGGGTGGAACGCTTCTCCGGTTGCGGCTGCGCCATGGCTGGGCCTCCATGCAGTGCGACTGAAAAAATTGCGGCTGTAAGTGAGAATTGTAGCTCAAAGGGGCAAGATTTCCAGCAGGTATTCATCTCAGGAGCAGCCTGGGTGCTTACAGGGCGAGAAAATTCTTGAGCAGCAAACGGCCAGATTCGGTGAGTACGCTTTCCGGATGAAACTGAACGCCTTCCACGGGATAACGGCGGTGCCTGAGTCCCATGATCACGCGCGTGCCGTCTTGTTCCCTGGTTTCGGCGCTGATTTCAAGGTCAGCGGGAAGCCCTTTTTCAGCCACGATGAGCGAGTGATAGCGAGTGGCAGTAAGAGGCTGAGGGGCGCCACGAAATACGGTGCGACCATCGTGCTGGATTTTGCTGACTTTGCCGTGCATCACCTGCGCCGCGCGCACGACATTGCCGCCGAAAGCGGCGCCGATGGCTTGATGTCCGAGACAGACTCCGAGAACAGGTTTCTTGCCGGCAAAATGCCGAATCAGTTCAATGCTGATGCCGGCTTCGTGCGGCGTACACGGCCCGGGGGAAACCAGGATGTGGCTGGGATTGAGAGATTCGATGTCAGAGAGTGAGACCTGATCGTTTCGACGGACTTCGACGGCTTCACCCATCTCGCCCAGATATTGCACCAGGTTGTAGGTGAAGGAGTCGTAGTTATCGAGGACAAAGACCATGTTGAACCTAGTTTAGCCCAGCATTGCCGCTATTCGTAAGCCAGGGCATCAATGGGATCTTTTTGCGCTGCCTTGAAAGCCGGGTAAACGGCGCCGATCATGGCCCCCACGATGGCGATAATGGCGGCGCGCACAATCCACCCTCCCGTGAACTGGACAGGCATGGTGGGGACAACTCGGCGAATGCTGCTGGAAGCAATGAAGCTAAGGATCACACCAACCACAATTCCGGCAATGGCGAGCACCAGCGTTTCCCGTAAGATCACGCGAACAATGTAGGATTTAGAAGCGCCTAAGGACTTGAGGATGCCGATTTCGCGGGTGCGCTCCATGACGGCCGTGTACATGGATTGGAAGATGACGAGGAAGCCGATGACCATGGCGATTCCCACAACGGCGTTGATGAAATTGTTCAGCATGGGAATGTGATCAGGCGAGAAAAGGCTGACCACATCGCGCATGGTCATAATGCTGTACTCAGACATGCCAGGAATGGCTTTGAAGTCCTGAACGGCCTGGTCGGCGTACTGTGAGTTGTCCAACTTAACGTAAAATGCGCTGGACTTGCCGGGAGCCTCAATCAAGTCCTGCATGGTTTTCATCGGGATGAAGCGGCGGGCTCCGCGTCCATTGGGCACAATTCCGCAGACATGGAAATCATGATTGAACAGGTTGATGGTTGATCCAACTTTCGCCTTGTTACTCGCGGCGAAAAGATCATCCACAATCATGTCATCCGGCCCCTGAAAAGGTCCCCCGTGGATGTACTGAAAAGGTCCTCCCACTGCTTCAAAGGACGTCAGGTCAATCCCATAGATGATCTCAATATTCGTGGTCGAGGTTACGTGCATCACCACTGGCGCGACGGCCGCCACATGCGGTCGCTTGGCCAGGACATCCGCCACCTTCACCGAAACCGACGCGCTATTAAACGCGTTCATCATCGACGATCCCGGCGGCCGCACCAACACGTCTGCGCCAATACCGTACTGCCGAGTCTTGGAGTCCTTGAGCATGCCCAGGGAAAGCCCCACAATCAGCAGGATCATACTGACTTCAATCGCCACGGCCACAATGCTGATAATTGAGCGAATGGGCCGTTGTGCCAGGTTGGAGATGATCATCCGGTTCATTTGCGGTTATTTCCCTTCGTCGTCCGATTCTCGGCGCAAAACCTCGATGTGGCCCACTTCACTTCAATTGTGTCTGACGGCTGCAGACGGCTGGTTCCCCACGCTGGCGTTCTTTTCATCCACGTTGATCACCTGTGCCCCGGACGGTTGCTGCAGAGAGAACTGATCATCGCGCAGCGCTACATTCACGTTGAATTTAGTCACCGCCAGTGTGATGGCATATTCCTCCACCGGGCGCTGGATTTCCACCACGCTGGGCAGCATGATGCCGTTGTGCTCGGCAAAGTTTTCATAATGCGCGTAGGTCACAAGCTGGCCTTTTTCGTCATAGATCCACTGCTCATGCGGCAACAGGTCTGTGCGGCTGTAAACGATGCGCCGCGAAAGAAAGTAGCCGCGCTCGCCCTTGCGGATGGCCACCACAATGTAATCCGGCTGGATGGCGTCTTTGTGCGTCTTGGGGTCCTTCACCATCTCCGTGCTCTGTTCCAGCACGGCAATCTCATTGGGCGGTCCTTCAATCGGACGAATCAGCAGCGCGTCAAAAATGTCCTGCGGGCGCAGGTTGGCCAGCGGTTCGTCCGTACGTTTGATGGGCGGCTTCTGCGCGGACCCTACGTAAAATTTATTCTTAGGCGGAATGGACAGCTCAAATTTGGCGCCATCGCTCACCATGTCAAACATGCGGTTGCGGACCACCGGCACCAGGCCAATCATCCGCAGCATCTCAGGCTTTCGCACCAGAACGTACCCGCTGAACGTCCTGTAGTCAGTGACTTTGCCTTTCTTTTCTCCGCCGGTGGAGACGCTGAAATCCACATTGGCGCTGATGCTCTGGAGTTTGGACGAATTGGCGTTCACCCATTCCACCAGCTCCTCCAGCGACGCCTGCTTGAGTTTGGCTGTGCTCAGCCGCGTGGTCACGCTTCGGGTACGGAAAAGACATCCCGTAAGGAGTACCGCGAACAACAGAACAAACAGCAATTTTTTCCGCGAATCTACGACCATGAAAGATGAATCCGCTCCAAAGAGATAAACACCTTAAGTATATCGAAGAGAACGGCGGTCAAGAGGTTGGATAAGACGTCAAAGACCGACAATCAGCGGCAGGATCAGCGATTTACGGTCTGGGCAACCGCGCGGCGATAGGCGGCAACGTTGCGCGCGTGTTCTTCCGGAGTGCTGGAAAAGCGGTGGTGACCCTGATTGTCACTTACAAAATAAAGATAATCAGTGTTGGCAGGATGCATGGCCGCCAGCAATGAAGGCTTGCCCGGATTTGAAATCGGTCCCGGAGGCAGTCCGGTGTGCCGGTACGTGTTGTAAGCAGAGTCATATTGCAAGTCAGAGCGGTAGATGGTTCCGCGATAGCGGTCATCGCGAAGAGCAGCGTAGATCACCGTGGGATCCGTGGAGAGCGTCATGCGCCGCTTCAGCCGGTTGTAGAAGACGCTGGCCACCTCCGGACGCTCCGTATCCACGGCCGTCTCTTTTTCCACGATGCTGGCCATGGTCACCGTGGAATGAACATCCTGGTTCAGGCCGATTTCATGGGCGGCCTGGCGGAAACGGTGCACCATGACAGCGGCAATATCATGCAGTGATTGCGTGCGCGTGAAACGGTATGTGTCAGGGAAAAGATAGCCCTCCAGCGTGGGGGCTTCCGGATCCAGGTCGCGAATGAGCGAAACGTCGGTCTGCGCCACGCGGAGAAAATCCTCATGCCGTCCCAGCCCGGCGTCTTCCAGCGCATGCGCAATGTCATAGATGTTGTAGCCCTCCGGAATCACCACGTAATGGACATAAATGTCACCGCGCACAATGCGGTCATAAACGTCACGCAGCTTCTCAGGATGATCAAAGGAGTATTCGCCTGCCTTCAGCGCCTTGTGTCCGTGAGTGTAATGCCAGAGCAGGAAGGCATACTGGCTGTGAATGATGCCGGCCTTCTTTAATTCCGTAGCGATATGCCGCGCTGACGATCCGGACTTAAGCTGCACCAGCTTCTGCTCACTGGGACCGGCGGGCAAGAGCACCGCATAAGCCAGCAGCGCCACAATCACCACGGCAAGAACCAGAACCAGTTTGAAGAATTTCATCATGCGGCTTTTACCTTCTCGGCTCTCTTGCAAAGCTCATGTATAACTCAACAGCTTTCTTCCAATCGTGCTCCTCAGAATTTCGTTTCCACTTGAGGGAATTTTTCCTGGCCTATGCTCCAGCGCCGTCAGGCGCGACAGCGAGCGTTAGCGAGCTTAGCCCAGCGCGTAAGCGCTGGGTTCAGGTGCGGCCCTCATTCCAGCCCCGTAGGGGCGGCACATCGCTCCTTATCTTAGCCGGAATCCCGGTCCGCGCAGCCGCTCAAGCGTGCAAGTCCCCTGCGGATTCACAAACGAATGTACATGCACCGGAAGAAGCAACGGACCCGGCCAATGAGGGCTTACACCATTAGAGCCCGGGCACAACGCTGGAGTTGCAGAAGAATTCAGCACGCGAGAGATGAAACGAAGAGATCAAAAAAGGCGCAAGGTGTCTCACACCCTGCGCCACAAGTCGGAGTAAGAGAGCCGGGAGGCCGCTTGCTTCTCATCAAGCATGTCCGTGAATACGTGCCTGCCCCCGAACAACCCGGATGGTCCGTGCCGCAAGGCCCGCTTCGGGGGCAGCAGATGAAGGTAGAAGGCGGCGATTAAAGCCGTGTGAACAGAAGGTTAAGAAACCATTACAGAAGAGTGGTTGCGGTGCAAATCGATGCTACAAGGTCAAAACTGCCATTAGCGGCAAGGTCTTGCGTTTCCGATCACGCGCGATCACGGCGATCACGTGCGATCACGGCGATCACGTGCGATCACGGCGATCACGTGCGCTTACGTGCGATCACGTGCGATCACGGCGATTACGGGCGATTACGGCGATTCCCGGAGCTCAATGCGCAATGCGCACATCGAGCGTGGCGTAATGCTTGAGCTTCATCTCTTCCTTGCTGTTGCTGAGAGTTGTCTGCGTCCCGGAGGCGTCCTTTTGCAGGCTGATGTTCGGGTCGCGGACGTTGCTCGGCCCGGGCGCGGGAAGCTGATCATCCGGCCCGCCCTGGCCCGCTTCCGGCATCTGCGCGGGCATGGCGATGTTGGTGGTGCTTCCGGGATTGGGGCTATACAGCTGGGTACCACTTTTTGAGGCGGCCGCAACCGCCATGGGTGAGAGCTGCACTCTCTCAACCGCGCCGTGCAGGGGAACCTCCGCTCCGCCCTTCACCAGCGCCTTGTCAAAAGCAATGGTCAACTTGGATTCAGGGCCGCCCTTGCCGCGCGGCTGCGCTTCCACCACGTGCCCCACAATGACGCTCTTTTTGGGCACAACCACTTTGTCGCCCACGCGAATGTCATTCCACAATTTGGCCTGAAACACATCGCCGGGATGGGCCTTTTTGGCGTCAACGTCTTTGCTCATTTCCACCTGGATCATGGTCCCGGGAGTGATCTGGGCGCTGCTATTGCCGTTGTCATTTGAGGCAGCAGGTTGCTGGCCGGCCATGCAAAGCGAAGCCAGACAAATAGACGCGCTCAAGAGCAAAGTCCTGTAAGTCATTTCATCTCTCCTGTGGTTGTTAGACCGGCGCTAATCTTGGACTGAGAGCTGCGGGGCTGTCAATTGGAAACAGGATCTGCTCCACCGCCGCCTCGATCAGCGCAAATCAGTATTATCTGCGTCACCTGTCCCGGCTTGCCGTGGACCTGTCCCGGCTTGCCGTGGATCAGCGGTAAGGTTTGCATTTCCGATCCTGCTTCCGTTGCGGCCTTTGCGCCCGTTGCGGTAAATGCCTTCAGTTGTGGTTTGAATCATTGCAAATCAGTGTTATCAGCGTCATTAGCGGTAAGGTTTTGCTTTTCCGACCCAGCGAAGTTCCCTCCGCGTCTCCGCGCCTCCGCGGTGGGTGTTGGTGTTCTGGTTTTGCTTTTCCGATCACGGGCGATCACGGCGATCACGCGCGATCACGGCGATTCCTGCCGCTCCCACCTGAACCAGCAGCACCAGAACTGTCAGCGCCACTCCGGCTGCGGGGTGTCGCCGCCCAAACAGCTCCACATGCTTTCCCTCGCTGATCAGAACGAAC
>DASUBD010000607.1:0-3430 GCA_035763445.1 Candidatus Angelobacter sp. | reverse complement strand
GTCCAGTTCCATGGCAATTCTCGGCTTCAGCCCTCGCTCGTGAAACAGGTCTTCCAGGCTGTCACGAGTTCGTCCCACCTTGGGCAGTAATAGAGGAAACTGTGCTACATCCGCAATGGCAGCCTTCTTTGCCGCGCTCAGCGGATGATTCGGGGGAACAATAATGACCAACTCGTCACGATGGATGGTGACCACCGTCAGCCGTTTGTCATCCACCGGCGTGGAAACCACGCCAAAATCCACTGAGTTGTCGATGATGGACTCCAGGATCTTGGCGCGTTCCAGGCGGCTGATCTGGACACCGACCTCAGGATAAAGCTTTCTAAATTCCGCAAAAACTTCGGGCAAAATGTGCAGGCAGGTGCCTTCATTGGCTCCAACAACAATTTCGCCTCGAGGAATCCGTTCCATTTCCGCAACTGTCACCATCATGGTCTTGCGGGCTTCCAGGGTCTGCTCAGCATATTGCTGAAAGATCTTTCCGGCACCGGTCAGCGCCACCTTGCCGCCGCTGCGATCAAACAGCTTGGCTCCCACTTCCTCTTCCAGCGCACGGATCTGGGATGAAATGGCCGGCTGCGTGCGAAAGCGCCGCTCCGCTGCCCGCGAAAAGCTCGCGTGCCGCGCCACTTCAAGAAAGGTCTCCAGTTGGTCGAAGTCCATGGACGGCCTACAGTTTAGTATGACTGGGCTTCATTAGCACTCAGCAATCCGTTCTTCCAAAGTCTCGAGCGAAAGCGAGAGATCCCTATCATTACCGATCGTTCTGCTGGCTTGTGAGTCTCTGAACGGAGAATTCTTAGCTTCCAGCTCCAATCAGGGGTGGGTATAGGGATCCCTCACCTGCTCCGGCGAGATTCCGTGAAATCGGCGTGATATGGAGTCGCAGGTTCGGGATTTCAGAAGAAAGTCCATGGGCTGAATGCTGACGCCTGAGTGCTGAATGCTTACAATGCTCCCATGAAAGCCATCATCGCCGAACAATACGGCGGCCCTGAGGTCCTTGAACTCGCTGAAATTGATCTCCCGCACGTCGGGCCTAACGGCATACTCGTGCGCGTGCATGCCACCAGCATCAATCCCGTTGACTGGAAACTGCGCGCGGGATGGCTTAGCGGTTACTGGAAGCTGCGTTTCCCGGTGATCTGGGGCTGTGATGCCTCTGGGGTGGTCGAGAAAGTGGGCAGCTCAGTTACGCTCTTCAAGCCTGGCGATGAAGTGTACGGCTTTAAACACGGCAAGGTTGGCGAAACCTACCGCGGCACCTACGCCGAATATGCGATCATCCCGGAAAACATGCTGGCAATTAAGCCCGCGGCGCTCAGCCATGAAGAAGCTGCATCGGTTCCTCTGGCTGCAGTCACCGCCTGGCAGTCGCTTGTGGGCAAAGGACGTATTAAGCCCGGCAGCAAGGTGTTGATCCACGCCGCTGCCGGAGGCGTTGGCGTCTTCGCGGTTCAGATCGCCAAAAGTTTCGGGGCATATGTTGCTGCCACTGCCAGTGCTCGTAATCATGAGTTTGTGCGGTCGCTCGGCGCTGACGAAGTAATCGACTATAGCCAGGAGCGCATCGAGAACAAACTAACCGGATATGACGTCGTGCTCGATGGCGTAGGCGAAATCGTATGGAACAGCTCGCTCAAGGTGCTTCGACCCGGTGGCAAGCTGATCACCTTGAGCATTCCTACTCCGCATGCCCCATCAGGGCGATTTCAGTTCTTTGCCACGGCCGTTGCGGGCGTGATGTCAGGAGTTGGACGCGCTCTGCTCCGTGGCAAAGCCTTTCTTATGACGCAAGTAAAGCCGCGGGGAGGCGACCTGGAGAAAATCAACGTCCTGATTGAAGCCGGCAAGCTCAAGCCGGTGATTGAAAAGATCTATCCGCTGGAGCAGATCGCCGAAGCGCATCGTGAAAGTGAGAAAGGGCACGTAACGGGGAAGCTGGTAGTCAGAATCACCTAACGTTTTACAACAACAGCCCGTCGGGTTGAGAGGGAGCAGGCATTTATGCCTGCGTTAAAGCCAGCGTAAAGCTCGGCTTTAAGCCGCTGAGGTCCTGAGATAGAGGTAAAACCGAATCTGATAAGGCTCTTCAAACAAACCGCACTCCCTTTTCTGTCACAATCGAATGCTTCTTAAACTTGACATCATCATGCTGCGGATAATCGAGCCGGTAGTGTGCTCCTCGGCTCTCCAGCCGCGCCAGAGCTGATCGCGTAATGAGCAGCGCGGCCGCATGGATGTTTCTCGCCTCGCAGTGGCGGCGTGAATTTGCTGCGGGCAAGCGCCCTGATATAGCCTGCAATTTCTCGAGAGCTTCCGTAAGTCCCTGCCGCATGCGGACAATCCCCACCTTGTTCCACATGAGTTCCTGGATCTCTTGGATCAGGCCTTCAGCGTTCGGGTTGTTGCCGCCCGTTCCTGTCTTCAAAGCAGGCTTTATGCCCGCAGTCGTTCGCCGTTGCTCGCGCATAGCAACTGCTGCACGCTGTCCAAAAACCAGGCCTTCCAGCAGGGAATTGCTGGCCAGACGATTGGCGCCATGAACTCCGGTGCATGCTGCCTCTCCGGCCGCATAGAGTCCGGGCAGGCTGGTGGCTCCGTTCAAATCGGTGCGCACTCCTCCCATCATGTAGTGCGCTGCCGGACGGATGGGGATCAGATCAACCGTGATGTCAACATTGTGTTTCAGGCAGGTTTCGTAGATGCGGGGAAAGCGGCCCTTGATGTGGCCTTCCTTCATGTGTGTCAGGTCCAGGTAGACCACCGGCTCTTTCATGCGGCTGAGTTCCAGTTCGTGCGCAATGGCCCTTGCCACCACGTCGCGGGGAGCCAGCTCTGCCAATTCGTGATATTTCGCCATGAACCGGTGCAGCTCGCTGTTACGCAGAATTCCACCTTCGCCCCGAAGAGCTTCAGAGAGAAGGAACCGGGGCGCATTTTTGAGATATAGCGCCGTGGGATGAAACTGCACAAACTCCATGTCACTGATTTCAGCGCCGGCCTGGAAGGCCATTGCCACGCCATCCGCTGTCGCTACAGCCGGATTCGTCGTGTTGCTGTAGACATTCCCGCCGCCACCCGTGGCCAGCAGCACAGCCGGGCTGCTCACCACATGCTGTGTGCCCTCAGGAGAGATCAGGTCTACTCCAGCGACTGCGCCACCTTTAAGGTGCAGCGCAGAAGTAAATTCAAATTCGGAGAACAGAATATTTTTGATCGTTGCAGCCCGCGCGTGCAGTGCGCGTCCGATTTCGCGTCCCGTCGAATCGCCATGCGCGTGCAGCACGCGACTGCGACTGTGTGCCGCCTCCCGCGTGAATTCCAGCTTCGTCCCATGCCGGTCAAACTGCGTGCCCCACTCAATCAGCTCCTGGATTCGTTGCGTGCCTTCTTCCACCAGAACATGAGCGGCATCGGCGTTTACAAT
>DASUBD010000606.1:0-8947 GCA_035763445.1 Candidatus Angelobacter sp. | reverse complement strand
CACGCAAGCAAGCTTCCCGGTCGCCGGCGTCTACGTTCTGCAGCTCAGCGCCAACGATTCCCAGTTGCAAACCACGGCCCAGGTGACCGTCACCGTGGTGAACGCTCCTGTCCCGCCACCCACGCCTCCCTCCGTCAGCTTTACTGGATTCACAGATGGCCAGGAAATCACCAAGCCCACGCCGATTGTTGGTTCGGTAAGTACGGGCTCCTGGAAGCTTGAGTACTCACTGCTGGATGGCGCAGGCAATCCTACAACCTTTACTACGTTCGCGTCCGGCGTGGCTCCGGTTACCAATGCCACGCTTGGAACTTTCGATCCCACAATTCTTCTGAACGGCCAATATGTTGTCCGATTCAGCTCGACTGACAACGCTGGCCAGACTTCCACCACCAGCAGCACAGTAGACGTAAGCCGTAACCAGAAGGTCGGCAACTTTACCTTGTCGTTCAACGATCTGAGCGTGCCGCTGCCCGGTCTGCCGATCACCATCACGCGTACCTACGATTCGCGCGACAAACGCGTGGGTGACTTCGGCGTCGGCTGGACGCTGAGCATCGCCAACGTTCGCGTACAAAAGACTGGCGGAGCGCTTGGTTCAGGATGGGAAGAGACACAGCAGTGGAGCGGCTTCTTCCCGACCTACTGCCTCCAATCAATCAAGAACCACACCGTGAGCGTTACATTCCCGGAGGGAAAGGTATACAAATTCCACGCCGTCAATACGCCACAATGCCAGCAATTGGTGCCGATTGACGCTCCCCAGATCGGCTTCTCCCAGATTCCTACCGGCTCCGCCACCGCGGGCGCTACGCTGACGCCAATCGGCGATACGGACCTCCTGCTGGATGCCGGAATCCCCGGCCCGGTGAATCTCATCACCGCCGAGGTGGAATTCGCGGACTTTACGCAATTCCAATTGACTACCGCGGAAGGCTATAAGTACGTCCTCGATCAGAAGCTAGGGGCGACCTCGGTTACGGATCCCAACGGGAATACACTTACGATCAACGCGGCCGGAATCATCAGTTCAACCGGCACAAGCGTGGCCTTTGTCCGCGATAGTGCCGGTAGAATCACTCAGATTACAGATCCCGCGGGTCACATCATCCACTACAGCTATAGTGCAGCTGGAGATCTGATCGAAACTACGGATGCGGCTGGAAATATCACAACGTACGGTTATGACCCTACGCACCTGTTGACCGATGTGATTGATCCTTCGGGCGTACAGGCGATCCGGCAGGATTACGACAGTCAAGGCAGGTTGATCGACACCATTGATGCCCTTGGACATAAAGTCACTTACACGCATGACGTTGCCGCTCAGCAGGAGAGTGTTACCGATCGTCTGGGCAACACGACTGTTTATGGTTACGATGCCAATGGCAACATCATCAGTATCACCGACCCATTGGGCAACGTAACCACGGCCACCTTTGATGCGGCGGGCAACAAGCTCACTGAGACCAATGCTCTGGGTAAGACCCGCACCTACACCTATGACGCCTTCGGCAACAAGCTAAGCGAGAAAGACCCGCTCGGGAATCTGACCGCCACTACCTATAACCAATTCAACAAGCCTCTCACCATTACGGATCCGCTGGGGCACGTCACCACCAATGTTTATGACGCCAAGGGCAATTTGCTAAGCACCAAGGATCCTCTCGGCAACATAACTACGTTCACCTATAACAAAAATGGAACAAGGGCCAGCCAGACAGATCCTCTGGGCCACACGACGAGCTTTGCTTACGACGCGGCCGGCAACATTTTAAAGAAAACGGACGCGCTGGGACACAGCACAACCTACACCTATGATGGCAACGGGAACCGCCTCTCGGAGACAATTACCCGCACGCGCAGCGATGGCACGGTAGAGACCCTTACCACGAAATACCAATATGACGGGAAGAACCGGCTGCTCGTTACCACGTATCCGGACGCCACGACTAGGCAGCAAACCTTCAATTCCATCGGGAAAAAGTCTGACGTTATCGACCAGCTCGGCCACACGACCCATTTCGATTACGACGAGATTGGAAGGACCAGCAAGATCACCTTTGCTGACGGCACGTTTGAATCGATTGGATATGACGCTGACAGTCACCGGACCAGCACTACGGACCGCGGAGGCAGGGTTATCGCCTACGGCTATGACGTGGCGGGGCGGCTCATCAGCGTCACCTTCCCAGATGGTTCCAGCACTCAAACGGTCTATGATGCCGCTGGACGGGTGATTCAGACGCTCGATAATCTGAACCATTCCACGCTCTTTGCCTATGATGATGCCGATCATCGCATCTCGGTGACCGATGCGATTGGTAACGTGACAAGCTTTACCTATGATGCTGCCGGCAACCGGACGTCCGCTACAGATGCGCAGCACCACACGGCGCACGTTGCCTATGATGCCGCCAATCATCCCATCCAGACCACCTATCCTGATCTGACAACCGATTCCACGACCTACGACGCGGCTGGCCATGTGATCGCCAAAACAGACCAGGCCGGCAGAACAACCCAATTCGGGATCGATGCTGTAGGACGACTCGCTTCTGTCACCGACGCGCTCGGGCAGATCACCGCCTACGGCTATGACGAAGCCGGCAATCGCATCAGCCAGAAGGATGCGAATGGCAATACCACAAACTTCGCTTATGATCAGCTTGGCCGTCGCACCGGCACCACGTTACCGCTGGGCATGAGCGAATCAGTTTCCTACGGCGCCGACGGCAATATCACCGCAAAGACTGATTTCGATGGTCGCAAGACCACATTCGCGTATGACGCGATGAACCGCCTCACGGCCAAAACTGGCGATCCGTTCTTCGCCACGAACGGAATCGGGGCCGCTCAGGTTACTTATACTTACACGCCCACCGGCAAGCGGTTGTCTATGGTCGATGCCTCCGGGACCACGAACTACAGCTATGACACTCGTGATCGTCTGCTGACCAAAACGACCCCATTTGGAACAGTTACCTACACGTACGATGCGGTTGGGAATATTCGGTCTTTGGCATCGTCAAATACTGGAGGAGCCAGCGCCTCGTATTCGTATGACGCGCTGAACCGACTTGGTTCGGTGACGGATGCCGCAGGCATAACAACGTACCGCTATGATGCTGTCGGAAATCTCACGGACATGGAACTGCCGAACGGAGTATCGACCGGATATGCGTATGACACCCTGAATCGGCTGACCAATTCAACGGCCACTTGCGTCAGTGGTACCGGTTGTGGCACTCCAACCATGGCGCTGGCCAGCTACACCTACGCTCTGGGACCAGCAGGCAACAGGCTTTCTGTGACCGAGTTGAACGGACGCCATGCTGTTTACGGCTATGATGCGCTCTACCGCCTGACGTCGGAAGGAGTTACAGCAGATCCAGATGGGCAGAACGGCGCAATCCATTACACTTACGACGCCGTCGGTAACCGGCTTCAGGTCAATTCCACGATTGCAGCGATTCCCTCCGCGCTGCTCTCCTATGACGCGAATGATCGCATTACCGCTCAGGTGTATGACGCGAATGGCAACACCACGAACGATGGCTTCTCCAATACCTACGACTTCGAAAACCACATGGTGCAGCGGCGAGGGGTGACCATTGTTTATGACGGAGATGGCAACCGCGTCTCAGAAACTGTAGCCGGAGTGACTACGAATTACCTGGTGGCCGATGTGAATCCCAGCGGTTATTCCCAAGTGCTCGACGAACTGCAAGGCGGCACCGTCACCCGCACTTATACGTATGGGCTGGATTTGATCAGCGAACGGCAGACCATCGGCGGTACTCCCGTTACCAGCTTCTACGGACGTGATGGCCAGGGATCAGTGCGGTTCCTGATGGACTCCACCGGAGCCATTACCGATCGATATACGTTCGACGCATTTGGGGGGCTGACAGCTTCATCCGGATCGACGCCGAACGTCTACCTATTTGCTGGACAGCAATTCGATACCGCGCTCGGGCTCTACTACAACCGAGCCAGGTATTTGGATGTGCGCACAGGAAGGTTCTTTACCCAGGACACGAAAGCGGCACAGCCATCAGACCCAGGCACCTTGCACAGATATTTGTATACCCGGGGCAATCCGGTCAATCGCATCGATCCCTCCGGATTACAGGATGATCTAATTGAGCTTGGCGCCGAAGAAGGCATTGAAGAAAGCCTGGATGCCGCGGAAATCAGTTCTGAAGGTCTGGAGCAGCTGCCAAATCAGATTGCTGATGAACTGAGCGCCACTTCTGAAGTAGAGGGTGATGCGTTTGCGGATGCGGAGATTGAAGCCGAAGAAGCCGAGGCTGAGGTCTCACAGGCTAGTGAGGGTGAGTATGTCGATGAGCCAAGCACCACGGGCCGGGCAGCCAAATACCAGGAATACGCGACCGGCCGTCCGGCAGGGCAGGCATATAAACTCAACGGGGTGAAATATGACTCCTTCGAAAATGGCAACCTTATTGATGCCAAGGGGCCTGGCTACGCGCACCTGTTCCGGCAAAGTTTCGCTGATAGTGTAAAGAGCAAGCTTTCCCAGGAGATCGTGCGGCAGCTTGGCGCCCGTGCGGGGGCAAAAATCATCTGGCGTATTGCCGAAGAAGAAGCCATACCGGTCTTCGAGGAGCTTGTGGAGGAAGGCGGCGCCAGCGGAATTATTGATGTGGTGTACTACCCGGCGCCGTTCCCGCTCTGATCGAAAAGCGCTTGGGGCTAGAATATCTATTGATATGATCGCTGTCTCTCAAGGAGGTCTTGGCGCTTACTGGATGGCGCGCCGTGAAGATGTAGACTCATGCGCTGAACGGCTACTGCGCTGTCTCAACGGTTTGCGCGCGGTAAGCCCGGCCTTCGCATCCTGGCTCGCGATTCGGGGTCGGACTCGTGAGCAGTTCATGGCCACGCCCGAAAATCTGCGTGATCTGCTTCTGGCGGGGAGAAATCGAACGGACTTTCCTCCCCATGAGGTGATTGAAAAACTTGGGTACAGCGCTGACCTTGTTACCTCTCCATCACCTCAGGAGCAATTGAGCTTCAGGGTGGTTTGCGGCATTCATGCCTCCGACCCTGGCCTGATCAATCACTGCTTGCTGAAGTTTGCCGCAAAGGGTGATCTGTCTTATGACGCCATATCCCTTGATGTAAAAGCTGAAGCTCTTGCCGTTCTGGTTGAATCGTGGGATCCCGACTGGGCAGCTCTGAGAAGCCGCAGCTTGTCGAAGGCAATTCAAAGCGCTCGCGGAAAGCCAACAGAACCCTTTTTCGGATGGATTTCATATGTCGCGCATCGAGTGGGTACATTGCCTGAGAGTGTCCAGAAGGACTTTTACCATCGCGCCCTGCATGGATCTGGCGAGCTGATTTATGCCACCAGGGCGAAGTTTGACGATCAAGATCCCGAGTCGCTTCGTGCAGCCATCGATCTCTATGGATTACTTGAACGCGAAGGGCTGCTGGGCAGAAACTCACGGATGACGTCATAGTTCAGGCGGGCATTCCCATGTGGAGGATTCGTTTTTCCAGCGACTTAGAAGCGCCCAAAATTTGAATCAGGAATTTGACGAAAAAGATCATTGCGTTTCCTGTTTCCGGAGGAACTGCAAACGGGACTGGCAAACATTCACGTGACGCTTTTCCCGAGGCTACACCAAACCAGCGGAACAGGATGCTGTAGCAGGTCTCTCACATCAGCAGCCTTTCGCTCCGGTTCGATACAACATTTGCACCATCAGAGACCGCAAAACTCTCTCCATCGCTATCGAAAGCCGCCCCTCGTGCGCACACATGCGCTTGAACTCCGGTGAGAGCCAGCGCAACCCTTCATCCACCAATCCTGCGGATCGCCCGCAGTGGGTAATCCCTTCTGAGACTCGCTTGATGAGAGTTATTCAAGCGGAAACATTGAATTAAGGAATTCTGAATGAGGCGTTTCTGAATCAGAAAACATCTGCTCTAGTAAGTTATCGCTGCACGTGCACCAGAATCGTCACCCGGCTGTCTGGATTTGCTGCGCTGCTGGCGACGATGTGATAGTCGCCCGGTGTGCCACCGGAGTGATACGCGGCGTGATAAAGGAATTGGCTGCCACGCACGGTTACGCCTGCGGGTTGAACCGTTCCGCCATAAGTCTCCGCAATCTTCCAGGAAAGGCCCGCTCCGTCGTCACCTTGCACTGAGACGGTGACCTGAGTGCTTGAGTTCGGTTCAACTGTGAAGCTGGTGCTTTGCGGAGCGAGAATGATCACATGATTGGATTTGGCTGCGGAAGGACGCATCCACAGCATCACTGCGGCAACACCCACAATCAGGACCAGAGCAATAACTACAAAAACACCAGGCTTGAGCGCCGAGGAAGACTGGCCCAGCCCTTTTGAGACATCGTTTCCTTGGGGTTGGGCAGCGGGATTTGCTGAAGCCGAATCTGCCGATACTGAATTTATGGCTGCCATCGCCGGCGCAGCCGCCGATTGCGAAATCACAGCAGCCCTTTCAGACGGTACAGCGTCAGGGACAGCCAATTCTGCCGCACTCACACGAGCGCCACAACCGGTGCAGAACAAGGCCTGGGGTTCAAGGACCGCGTTGCACTCGATACAACGGGGAACGTCAGACGGTTTGTCTTTTTCGTCGACTACGGCTTGCGTTTCAATCACCATTTGCGGCTCAGGAAGGCGCGTGCCGCAATTGGTACAAAATAGCGCGTCGGGCGCCACGCTGGAGTTGCACACATTGCAGGAGGCTAAGTTCTGAGGAGACATGAAAGCGCATTGTGTAAAAGCTGAGCGCGATTGTCAATCGCTTCCTGATCGGTCAAGAGCGGTTCCAGACAGCCGGGGAAGTCGAGACGCACTCCCCAAATATTATTTCGCGGATACACCCGGTACGTATAACTCGGGAAATTGCTTCTTCAGGTGCTCAACCTTGGGCGCGTCATTGAAATATATATAAGGATCGTTGGGGTGATGAGCAGCGTAGTCCTGATGGTAGGCTTCCGCCGCATAGAAGCCTTTTAGTGGTGCCACCTGAGTGGCAATCGGACGTGAGAATACTTTGGCACTGTTGAGTTGCTGGATGTACGCGTCTGCAATCCGCTTCTGCTCCGGGTTGGCGTAAGAAATCATTGAGCGATACTGGGTTCCCGTATCAGGGCCTTGCCGGTTGACCTCGGTTGGGTCATGCGCTACGGAAAAGAAGACGCGCAGCAGTTCGCCGTAAGAAATTTGCGAGGGATCATACACCACGCTCACTGATTCGGCGTGTCCGGTGTCGCCATCGCTTACCATTTCATAGTGGGCTGTGGAAGCTTCTCCACCTGTGTAGCCGGACGTAGCGAAAATTACTCCCTTCACGTGTTCGAAGACCGCTTGAACGCCCCAAAAGCATCCGCCGGACAGAACGGCGGTATCATGTCCTGCCGTCTTGGACAACGGTACATCAACAGCGGGAGCCGGGAGGGGAGAGACGCTGCCTGCATGCGCCTGCCGGCACGCAACCAGTGAAGCCAATGCCGCAGCAAAAACCAGAGGTGCAATTTTACGCAGACTTCGCGGAATCATGGTTTCCTCCCTTTGGACTCTTACTTCTTCACGAATTTCATGGCCGCCGAATTCATGCAGTACCGCAGTCCGCTCGGGCGAGGACCATCAGGAAATACGTGGCCCAGATGTGCGTCGCAACGCGGACAGGAGACGGCAATCCGTCGCATCCCGTAACTGTTGTCTTCAATGGTCTTTACGTTTTCTTTGGCAATCGGCGCCCAGAAGCTGGGCCAACCAGTTCCGGATTCAAACTTTGTTTCCGAGTCAAACAGTGCTGTTCCACAGCAGGCGCAGCGGAAGATCCCTTTGTCGTGAAGGTCCCAGTATTCTCCCGTAAAAGCGCGCTCCGTCCCTTCATGGCGCGTTATCTCAAATGCCTGCGGTGAAAGCTGCTGCCACCACTCCTCATCACTCTTCGTCACCTTAGGAACGGTTGCAGTACTCTGGCGCTCTCCGGAGTCGGAGAACTCTACTATGGTCACATCTTCAACTGTCTTGCTGCCCGGCTGCTTCTCTGAAATCTCACTATTGCTCATAAATAAAAGTATATTCCCTGCAATAGGTACGCAGGAGGTGAGCAAACGGATTGAGATCGGCGGGGAGAAAAATCCCTTCCAGAGAGAGCTGAAAGGCAGACAAAATTCCCGGTCAGAAAGCTTTGTTTCTGGTTGGGTGGGCTTGGTCTTTTAGAGCCCGATGGTTACGGCTTGGATTCTTGAACACTCGCTGTGTGGTTTTGCCGAACAGTGAACTTTACATCCGGATAGGTCGCTGCAATCTTCAAGTTTCCGCCAAGCGAGAGAGATGCAGGAGCTTTCAGTTCCGCAAGCCGGTGACCGCTTGCGTCTTCCAGGAAGAACATCAGAGTGGCATCCTTAGTGAGCGAGTTCCAGAGCGGATCAGCGGTGAAGTCTGGCAATTCCATACTGAACGCGCCATCAGCATCTACTGATGCTTTAGCCAACGCCAGAGGTGAGATGGAAGCGCCCGGAACAGAGAAAAACTTGCTGGCCCATCGGACCACGTACATGGCTTCCACCTTTAGGTTCTGCTGCCCTGAAGGAGCCGCCACCGTCCCGCGTAACGGCGTAGTGGGGAGTTTGATGCACTGGAAGTCACCCTGTCGAGTGCTGGTGGAGAGATCATCAGCGCTGAAACTGACGAACTGGCATCCCGGTGCGTACGCGACCGCCTTGAAAGCTTTCGCAGACCGCCCCACTGTATCCACACGTATCTGAACTTTGCCCTCATTCGCCTGTGCCAGGGTAGATGACCAGCGAGAGCCAGACTCATCGGTGACAAAATACCGGACCTGAACGTCTTTGGCAGACACGGGTCCCAAAACCGAAATGGTGAAGATTACCTCGTCTGAGCTGGTTTGCGCCGGAGCGGCGATTCCCAGA
>DASUBD010000605.1:0-6685 GCA_035763445.1 Candidatus Angelobacter sp. | reverse complement strand
TTTTGATAGGTAATGGCCAGTTTTGCGCCCGCCGCGCTCAAGCTTTGGGCAATGGCCCAGGCAATACTGCGCTTGTTGGCAACTCCGAATACAACGGCATTCCTGCCTTGCATGCTGAGCATAGAAACTCTTCCTCACAATCCTGAAACCGGACAGGATAACAGGAATCGCACTCTGGTTTCCTCATTGGCTGATGCGCACGGCCTTGCATAAGAGTTGATATTAAGCACACGTTAGAAAAAACCTGTGGACAAAGCCGTGTTCCGGCTCTAACATTTTGGGCAATTTCCCTGTGCATTCCGGAAGGCCGGAGTGTGCAAGGCTCGAAAACTTAGCCGAGTGCTCGAATTCTGACTCACCGGCCTAACGCCCAAAGAGGAGGCAACCGCTATGGGCTTGTCCAGACGTGAGTTTTTCAAGGTGGGAACCGGAAGCGCGGCAGCGCTACTTCTTGGATTTGATGCCAAGCCGGCCCTCGCGCAAGCAAGAGAACTCAAGATTGCGCGCACAACAGAAACCCGCTCCACCTGTCCTTATTGTTCCGTCAGCTGCGGTGTGATCATTCACACGCTGGGCGATAAGGCCAAGAACGTGACCGCGCAGGTGGTGCATGTGGAAGGTGATCCTGACCATCCGATTAATCGCGGCACGCTGTGCCCCAAGGGCGCATCACTTTACCAGGACATTCTGAATGATCGCCGGCTGCTGAAGCCGCAGGTGCGTCGTGCCGGCTCTGATCACTGGGAAGATATTTCCTGGGACAAGGCGATTGACGAAATCGCCCATCGCATCAAGAAGACGCGCGACGAAACTTTCATCGAGCAGGACGCGAACGGCAAGACCGTCAACCGGCTCGAAAGCATCGCCTTCAATGGCGGCTGCACTGACACGAATGAGTTCAACTACCTGGTCGTAAAGACCATGAGAAGCCTGGGGGTGGTCTACCTGGAAAACCAGGCCCGTGTTTGACATGGCCCCACGGTCTCCAGTTTGGGGCCCACATTCGGACGCGGTGCAATGACCAATGGCTGGGTTGATATCAAGAATACCGACATGATGCTGATCATGGGCGGTAACCCGGCTGAAAACCATCCCTGTGGCTTTAAATGGGTTGTTGAAGCCAAGAAGACGCGCAACGCCAAGCTGGTGGTGGTGGATCCACGGTTCCAGCGCACGGCGTCACAGGCAGACCTGTTCTGCCAGATTCGCGCGGGTACAGATATCGCCTTTCTGGGCGGCCTGCTGAACTATGCCATCCAGAACAACCGCTACAACAAGGACTACGTTTCCAATTACACAAACGCCGCTTTCATCGTGAAGAAGGGATTCAAGCTGCCTGAAGACGGTCTGTTTTCCGGCTACGATCCCGCCGGAATGAAGTACGACGTTTCCACTTGGAACTATGAAGAAGGTGGGAATGTGACCGGCACCGCTGCTGCAGCGATTGCTGCAGGTGACGGCCCGGCGACCTCAGACAGTGCGAGCGCCGCGGCAACTCCTGTGTCGATGAAAGCGCAGGCTAACGGTCCCAAAGGCGCTGAAGGCCAGGGACATCAGGCTGGTGGTCCGGTTGGAGTCGCGGGCAAAGTTGGCGCTGCTCCTGCACCTCCAGCTCTGCCGCCGAACATTGCCTATGACATGTCTCTCGAGCATCCCCGGTGCGTGTTCCAGTTGATGAAAAAGCAGTACTCTCGCTACACACCGGAGATGGTGGAAAGCATCACTGGAATTCCCAAAGAGCAATGCATCAAAGCCTGGGACATGTATACCTCCGTCCGCAAAGACGGAGATATGAAGAAGGTCGGCACCATCATCTACTCGGTGGGCTGGACGCAGCATACGTTTGGGTCCCAGATCATCCGCACCGCGGCCATGGCGCAACTGCTGCTCGGCAATGCTGGACGCGCTGGCGGCGGTGTCAACGCTCTCCGCGGCCACTCCAATATTCAGGGTGCAACTGACCTAGCCGGCGTTTTCGATATTCTGCCCGGCTATCTCAAGGTACCTGTTCCGGCCGATACTGACCTGAAGACCTTCCTCACCCGCACCACGCCAAAGGCGGCCAAGCCGAAGGAGTGGGACTCGTTTAACTACTGGTCCGGCACTCCGCGGTTCATGGTTTCTTTCCTGAAAGCCATGTATGGCGATGCGGCCAAAAAAGAAAATGACTTCGCCTTCCACTATCTCCCCAAGATCGATAAGAAGTTTTCCTGGGTGGAGCAGTGGGACAACATGTACACGGGCAAGGTCAAAGGCCTGATCAGCTTCGGCATGAATGGCGTGGCCATCGGACCGAACTCAAAGAAAAACATTGAGGCGCTGAAGAAGGCTGACTTCCTGGTAGTCTGCGACATTTATCCCGAAGAGACCAGCAGCTTCTGGGAGTCGCCCGGCATTACAAAGGAAGACCAGGCCAACATCAAGACTGAAGTCTACCGTTTGCCCGGCGCGGGTTTTGCCGAGAAAGACGGCACCTTCGTCAACTCGGCGCGCTGGCTGCAGTGGAAGTGGGCTGCGGTTCCAACACCCGGGGACGCCAAAGTGGACCAGGAAATTTTGGCTCGCATCTTCCTCAAGGTTCGGGAGCTTTATCAAAAGGAAGGCGGGAAGTTCCCGGATGCCATCCTGAACGCTTCCTGGGCTTATACGAATCCCAACAATCCTTCGCTCACGGAGGTCGCCAAAGAAATTAATGGCAAGGCGCTGGCCGATGTGAAGGATGAGAAGCAGACGCCACCGGAATGGAAAGCCGGCCAGCAACTGCCAGGCTTCGCCTGGTTACGTGATGACGGCACCACCTCCTGCGGCAACTGGCTGTACTGCGGCTCCTGGCCGGAAAGTGGCTCCAACACGCAACGTCGGGACAACGCTGATCCGTCCGGGTTGGGCATTCATCCCAACTGGGGCTGGTCATGGCCGATGAACCGTCGAGTGATGTACAACCGCGCTTCCTGCGATCTCAATGGCAAACCATGGGATCCCACGCGCAAACAAGTCTGGTGGAACGAAGCAGCGCAGAAGTGGGTGGGCAATGATGTCCCCGACTTCAAACCGGATTCCAAACCCGCGGACCACATGGGCCCATTCATCATGACGCCGGAAGGAGTCGCTCGCCTGTTTGTGCCTCTTGCGGGTATGGCGGATGGTCCGTTCCCGGAGCATTACGAACCGATTGAAAGCCCGTGTGACAATCCTCTGCATCCTGCACACTCCAATAGTCCGGTTATCAAGAGGTACAAGACCGAACTGGACAAGTACGGCACGGCAAAGGATTTCAATATCGTTTGCACCACGTACCGCCTGACCGAGCACTATCACTACTGGACCAAGAACAACCCCATGAGCGTGCAACTCCAGCCTGAGCCATTTGTAGAGATTCCGGTGGAACTTGCAGATGAATTGGGTTTGAAAGGCGGCGAGAAGGTCAAGGTCAGCAGCGCCCGAAGTACGTACTACGCTAAGGCAATGGTGACGCGCCGTATTAAACCGATGACCATTGCCGGCAAGAAAACGTACCAGGTGGGCATACCAATTCACTGGGGGTACAAAGGACTTGACGATGGTCGTCCCGAAGCGGAGCGTACGCCAGCCAACCTGCTTTCACCCACAGTGACTGATCCCAACGCTTACACACCGGAATTCAAGGGATTCCTGGTGAAAATCGAGAAGGCCTAAGGAGCTGCCATGAGCAATGGACTAATGGAAATCAAAGCGATCTCCGGCCATCGTGGCGGCACGCCTGGTCAGGGGGTCTCCCGTGACTATGACGTCTGCAAGCTGGTGGATACCACCACTTGCATCGGCTGCAAGGCCTGTGAAGTCGCTTGTCTGGAGTGGAACGGATATGAATTCCGTGACACCACTTTTGATAACACCTATCAGACCATGCCGGACACGGCATGGAATTTCTGGAACCTGATCCGGTTCAACGAAGTCGATAACGGTGATGGCACCGTAAGCTGGCTGATGCGCAAGGACCAGTGCATGCACTGCGAAGATCCTGGATGCCTTGCCGCCTGCCCGGCCGATGGAGCGATTGTCCAGTACCGCAACGGCATCGTTGATTTCAATCAAGCGAATTGCATCGGCTGCCAGTATTGCGTAACCGGCTGCCCATTCAATATTCCCAAATTCAACAACGTCACCAAGAAGGTTTACAAGTGCACCCTCTGCTCTGACCGCGTTGGCGCTGGACTGGAACCTGCCTGCATCAAGTCATGTCCAACCGGCTGCCTGCATTTTGGCAGCAAGGAAGACATGTTGGCGCTGGCCAACCAACGTGCAGCCCAAATCAGAGAGAACACCTCGCATAAGAACGCAGGGGTTTACGACCCTGAGGGCGTCGGCGGAACGCACGTGATCTACGTTCTGCATGACAAAGACAAGGCAGAACAATACGGCGGTCTGCCGCAGGATCCCAGCGTTCCATTCTTCGTGAAGATGTGGAAAGGGCCATTGAAGTGGCTGGGAGGCATTGCCATGGGACTCGGCGTGGCGGCTGTGTTTGGTCACTACGTCCGATATGGCCCCAAACCGGTCGATGAAGACGTGGAGCAAGGGAGGCTGAAATGAGCAGCAATGTTGTTGTGCGCCACGGAACCGACCTTCGGGGAGACGAGATTGTCCGGTATACCCTGAAGGAACGGATGTGTCACTGGCTCGCGGGCCTCAGCTATTTGTATCTGCTTGCCACCGGGCTGGCGCTGTTTACTCCTTACCTGTATTGGATTGCCTATGTTTTGGGCGGCGGTCCGACCATTCGCTTCTGGCATCCATGGGTCGGTTTAATTTTTGCGTTCAGCGTGTTGTGGATGCACAGCATGTGGGCCAGCGATATGAAAACCACCAGGGAAGACCTGGAGTGGCGAAAGGGAGTCAAGGCTTACGTCACTAATCACGATCACCTGGTGCCGCCCGCCGGGCATTTCAATTCAGGACAGAAACAGTTTTACTGGATTATGTACTATGGCGGACTCACGCTGCTGGTGACAGGCCTGATCATGTGGTTCCCGGAGCTGTTATCCAATGGGGGAGGGCGGGGGCTGCATTGGCTACTGCCAGTAATCGTGATTGTGCATTCTGCGGCAGCGCTGATTACGATTGGCGGGTTCATCATCCACGTTTACATGGGCGTTTTCTTTGTCGCCGGGGGCTTCCAGGGAATCCTCTGGGGCCACGTGCCGGCGGCATGGGTCAAGGCCCATCACCGTCTCTGGTATGAAAAAGTCATCAGGGAAGATCGCTCCAGAACCTCGTCGACCAGTTTCAAACAGGGGGCTGATGATTGAAGTCTTCCTGGGACCTGCGTATTGCGCGGGCGAGTGAGCTCCTGCAGAAGCCCTCTGCCGCAACAGAGCTGCTGAAATTTTATGAGCAACTCGCCCGTCTGCAAAAATCGATTTACGAAGAACTTTCTGCCTATGAGGACCACAATCTTGAGGTCCTCATTCCTTTTTTTCGCGAACTACTGGCGCTGACAAACGAAAAAGGATCGCCGCAGCTCAGGGCTGCTGCAGATCAACTTGCAAACGTCGGTAAGGAAGACTGGCTGGAACTCCTGCAAGCGGTTTGGCAGCACCAGGCGGAAGCTCAAAACCTTGCACCGGAGTACCTGTTTTTTGCCAATGCGCTGCTTCAGCCGTATGCCGAGTTGCTGGCGGAAAAAGCCACTGGCGTACAGGAGGGGACCACACCTCCGCTGTGTCCTTTCTGCGGATCAAAACCGCAAGTTGCGGTCCTGCGTCCGGAAGGTGATGGCGGCAAGCGCAATCTGATCTGCTCTCTTTGCTCTACCGAGTGGAGCTACCGCCGGCAGCTTTGTCCCGGCTGCGGTGAAGAGCACAAGGACAAACTCCCGGTTTTCGTTGCTAATGAATTTGACTATGTCCGGGTGGATGCTTGCGACACCTGCAAGTCTTATATCAAGTCCATTGATCTGACGAAAAACGGCCGGGCAGTGCCTGTAGTTGATGAGCTGGCGACTATTTCCCTGAACTTCTGGGCGCAGGAAAAGAGCTACCACAAGCTGGCTCCAAATCTCTTTGGTGTTTAGCCCGCTCCTCGCGAAGCCCCAAGCTTTGCCGCTCATTGCGCAGCTGACAAGGATTCAGAGATCGCCTGAGTGTCACATCAGGGATTTCTCTGAAGAGAAATCACTCCGCGAACACTGATAGTCCTAAAGAGCACCACCCCGATTCTCTTAAGGACATGAACGACGTGGATGCGCTTTAACAATAATTTACATTGCCTCTATTTATAATCGAGAGAGGATCAACTAAAAGCAGTGCTGACTGGCCTGGCACGTCCAGGTTCGCAGCAGTAAATTTCATCTCCTGCGTCTAAACCAAAAGGAGCAACAACATTCCAGCTTTAGGAGAGATACTGCAGGAAAGAGAGCAGCAGAGCACGGGAAAGAACTATTTTTCAGTCCCGTCACACTGGCAGCTTTACATTCTGCTGATTGCTGCGGCAATTTTTCTGGGCTGTATTATTTCGCCGCCGGGATTGATGGACGACGTTGACGCGGCGCATGGGCAGCTTGGGTGGAACATCCTGCAGTCGCATGACTGGGTCATTCCACACCTCGATGGCGTTCCCTACATTGAAAAGGCCCCGCTGCCATACTGGCTCATCGCGATATCGTACGCTGTTTTTGGCGTACATGACTGGGCCGCCAGGATTCCAT
>DASUBD010000604.1:0-4550 GCA_035763445.1 Candidatus Angelobacter sp. | reverse complement strand
GGTGTTACCTTGGCCTCGTTTGCCTCTTTTTTAGGCTCCTGGGCCACCAGCGTGCCGCACACGGCGAGAAATGCCAGCGCAAAAATCAATTTTGTGAACGTCATAAATTCACCTTTCGCTGATCGACGCCACTCAGTTCCTTTTGTATCAGGCCGCTTGCAATGCGGATTGATTGAGCCAGCTTTCGAAACGCGTCTCGCCAAGCCGTGCGTTATTCCCCGGGAGCAGTGTTCTCTCGCTGATTCTCGCTCCGCCGTAACGCGCGTTTGCATCAGCGATGACTTCACGAGGATCTTTCAGCGCGGCCAGGCGGCGCCGAACCAGATCATCGATGCGAAACTGTTCCGGCCCTGCGATCTCGATGATGCCGTTTACCGGCTGACCTGCCGCAACCCTGGCCACGCCGCTTGCGACATCGTCCGCAGCCATCGGCTGGAAAAGCGCGTGTGGCAAGTGCACCTTGCCGTCAACCACGGAAATATCTGCCAGGCCCTTGAGGAATTCGAAGAATTGCGTCGCATGCACGATGGAGTAGGGGATTGAGGATTGCTGGATCAGTTTCTCCTGGGCGATCTTGGCGCGCATGTAGCCGCTTTCAGCCAGCCGGTCGGTTCCCACCACTGACAAAGCAACATGATGTTTCACGCCGGCGGCCGCTTCATGGGTGAGAAGGTTACGAGTTGATGTTTCAAAAAACTTCAGTACTTCTGCATCTTCCCACGAGGGAGAGTTCGATACGTCAACCACGACTGAAGCGCCTTTCAGCACCTCGGCCAGTCCCTGGCCGGTGACAGTGTTGACACCCGAGTCGGGTGATGCCGATACAGCCTCGTGTCCGTGCACATGTAGCTTGTTGACCAGCTTTGATCCTATGAGTCCCGTACCGCCGATCACTACTATTTTCACAATTGTCTCCTTTCATTGTTGGCCAGGTTTTCAAGGGCCATCGGGTCTTACTTGCTAAGACAGGGCTGAGGTCGATTTTGTGACAGCATGGCTCCTTCGCTGTGGATAAAGAGCAGCACTGAATTTCGCACTGGTGAGTGCCGGGCTGACCCACGAACGAATGAACGAAGACTTAGTTTCGAATGGCTAAGGTTGCATCAGGCAGGGACGAAGCACCATTTCATTCATGAGCCCCTGATTCCAGACTGGGTTCTTTCGGACTCGTGCGGCGTTTTCTCAACCCTCGCTGCATTGGCAAGGCGTCTTTCAATACGCCGGTCCGGAATCAGCCAGATCAGCGCGGCGGCAACAAGAATCGCCTGGGCGAGCGACGGAGAACGCAGCGTAATAACAATCGCTATCACATACAGCCAGGGCGATAGCTTGCCCTTCCAGTCGCGCCCAATTGCCTTCTTCAATATTGAGTCCGGCCCTTGCGCCCGGATGATTGCCTGCTGGAGCAGGAGGTAGGCCATGGCGGCCATCAACAGCACCACTCCATAGAGCGCCGTGGGCAAGGCGGTGAAATGGTTTTCTCCCATCCACCCGGTGGTGAACGGAAATAAAGAGAGCCAGAATAAGAGGTGCAGATTTGCCCAGAGCATGGCGCCCGTAACCGAGGTTACGGCATGCAGCATGTGATGGTGGTTGTTCCAGTAAATGCCCACGTAAACAAAACTCAGGACGTAACTGAGAAACGTGGGTATCAGCGGCGCCAGATCCCGCACATGATCGCCGTGCGGCGCCTTCAGCTCCAAAACCATGATCGTGATAATGATCGCGATCACTCCGTCACTGAACGCTTCCAGCCGCCCCTTGCTCATCTACGCTCCGCGCGCTCACCCTTCGTCGGTTTTTATGACAGCACAGTCCTCCTGACTCAGCCACGCTGTCAGTGAGTCCTTGAGAACTGGATTCAACCAGACGGAAGTGCAGCCCTCATTTTATTCGAATCGTGACCGGTGTCTGAAAATCTAAAAGGTCTGTACAGCAACGCCGAACACAAACGGATGTACTCAGAAAGGAGATGAACAATGGCAACTGTCGCAGAGCCTCTACCGCAAACTGCTTCGTCACTTCGCTCTGACAGGAAGACCAGCAGTGACCACGATGATGGCCTTTCAGCGTTTGCCAACGTGCGTCCGCGGTTGTTCGGCATCGCCTGTCGCATGCTCGGCAGTGCGGCGGAAGCCGAGGACATTGTGCAGGAGGTTTGGCTGCGATGGCAATCCAGGAATCAGGGCGCGGTTGAGAACCCGTCCGCGTATCTGGCGACGACAACCACACGACTTTGTATAAATCTTGCCCAGTCTGCCCATTCTCGCCGCGAAACCTGCATCGGGGCTTTGCTTCCCCAACTGGTGGACATGAATAGCGATCCCGAGTTACGTGCGGAGCGCTGCGAAGCATTGAGGCTTGCTGTTCTGCTACTCCTTGAAAAGCTTTCACCGACTGAACGCGCCGCGTACATTCTGCACGAAGCGTTCGATTACACATACCCCCAGATCGCGGACGTCCTGCAAATCGAGGAAGCAAACACCCGCCAACTCGTCTCCCGCGCGCGTAAGCACATCATCGGTGGCCGGCGTATCCCTGTCAGTTCAGGCGAGCAGGGGCGGCTTCTGGAAGTCTTTATCGCTGCTGCGCACAAGGGAGACCTGGCCGTTTTGGAAGGATTCCTCGCTGCGGATGTTGTCGCTTGTTCATCCGCGGGATTCTGCGCGCGCCGCAGCTCTCATTTTCTGGGTGCGAGCGCGTCGCGAACTCAATTTTCGCTGACACATTGGCAAACACAGGCCGGGAGTGCTCGCGTCGCTTAGTTACTCTTGGGCGGGCTACGGAGCCGAAGTAATGCACAGCAGCGCGGCGACACAGAAGTAGATGTGAATCAAAACAGGTGACCGGCAGGGAAAATCACATGCTCAACGAAAAACTGGCGGCCGGGCGTTTTACCCAGCCGCCATAAATCTCTATGCAGTAATTGCTTATTGGGCGTTTCTTTTCGTGAACCTCAAGGCCGCGTACAGGCCGATGAAAAGCATTCCCAGTACCCCCGTCAATGGCAGGAGGCTTCCTGTTTCCGGAAGTTTCTCGGCTGGCGGCTCCTTGGCTTCAGCTGCAAGGACTGGCGCAGCTTCCGGCGCAGCCTGCTCAATGAGTAATGCGCCTTCAAATGGCACGTTGGGCGGTGGCGCCTGGCCTGTCATCACGGTGTGACTGGTCAGAAGCTCCTGCGGCGCCACAGTGACCACGGTGGCTGAGATATCCATTCCTTTTCGCAGATCGAAAACCGTTTTCTTCTGGCCGTCAATGTTGAACACAATGCCGTCTGGAACTGTGTATTGCTTGTTCTCTCCGTCAGGGAATGACAGGATCAGGCGGTTGCCGCCTACCTGCCATACCTTCCCATTGATGGTTCTGACCGTGGTGACTTCCTGTGGCGTGGTCAGCGTGTGAATTTCCTGCGTGACCTTGGTTCCAGGCGTTACTTCGCTCACATTCACCAGTTTTCCGTCAATGTCGAACATGAAGTCCTTCGGCAGGCTCAAAAGCTCAAATCCGCCATTTTCCAGTTGCACGACTACGACATTGCCGGCTACGTGAATGACTTCAGCATTTTTTACATTGGTTTGATGAATTGTTTGTGTTGCCGGCCCTGTAGTTTGTGTGGTTGCCGGGTGTTTGATGTCTTGCGCTGCGGCGCCCAGACTTAAGACGCAAATAAATGCCAGAGTGGCAAGCGCCAGCGTGAATAACATGTATTTGGACCGTTTCATTGTCTCACTCCTTTCAAAATCTGAATCGTCGTTACCTGCTGACCGTAGCTGCTCGTCTATTTAGTCCTTTAAGGAGGCCTCCACGACGTAGCGTTTTGGTGCAGGCCCGACAAAATAAAATGGATAACAAGTCACCAGCGTCACGGAGGATTTGCCGCGCGATTTCAGAACGCTGACGTCGGCTGGATCGGTTATCTCAATTTGGTCAACCATGTAGACACTCGTCCCTGCAGTCGTGACTAGACTGATTGTGTCTCCCTTCTTAATGTCCTTGAGGCCGCGAAAGAATCCGTCTCTGTGGCCGGCAATTCCAATGTTGCCTGCCTGGCCCGGCAGAGATGTGTTTCTGATAATTCCCACTCCACGGTTCAGTGTGAATCTATCCGTGCCCCGCAACACCGGAACTTCCAAATTCAAGGCTGGGATCCGCAAGAGAGCAAGCGGCTCAATTTGCCCGCTAAGATTCGATTCGTACGCCTTCACGCGCTGAACTGCCCAGAGCGCACTGTCGAAAGTGCGTGTCTTCAATTGGTCGCGCATTGGTTCTGCAGCAGGCGCGGGCATCCCGTTTGGCACTGAAGGCGTTCTTGCTTCGAATCGGGCCATCTCGACTCGGAGCATCACGAAGCGATGGATATGGGCAAGTGCGAAGATGCCGAGCAGGAGCAGGCCAGTCATCAGCAACGCCCGCTCAATCGCTTGAGCGATCTTGAAATTACTTCTCACAACAAAGCCAGCAGCTTTGGAATCAATCGTCTTCTCACCTTCTGGAATATGCCTGGAAGACCTTTTTTGATGTGATCACGATCACTTAATCCTGTGAGCGCC
>DASUBD010000603.1:0-8205 GCA_035763445.1 Candidatus Angelobacter sp. | reverse complement strand
TGCCAGATGTGCCACACCGCGTTATCGGATCCGCGCACAAAGAGCTCAACGCGACCGTCAGCATTGCGAGCGGATTTGATCTGGTCAACCCATCCTCCAAGGGAAGCCCATCCGCTCCAGCCGTTATTGGGAGCTGTTTGCCAGATGTGCCACACAGCGCGGTCTGCGCCACGAGCGAATACCTCCAGCCGGCCAACGGCTCCAATCGCCGCTTGGCGTACTGCGGCATCAGCGTTCAGGAAAGTACCCACGGGCTTACCGGGGTCTGTGACCACCGTTGTTCCTGTGCTGTTCAGAATTTGCCGGATTTGAGCGTGGGTGAGGTTGGGATTGACTGAGAGCAGCAAGGCAGCCGTTCCCGCGACCTTGGGAGTCGCTCCCGATGTGCCTCCGAACCCATTTCGGTAGGCTGTATCCGAACTGTTATCGCACGTAAGATCGTGCGAGCTGTCGCCGGGCGCACAGACGACGATTCGAGAACCATAGTTGCTGAATGAGGCGCGCACATTTTGTGTTGAATTGTACGATGTGGCCCCAACCAGAATTGATCCGGTTTCCGGTATCGGGTTTCCGGAATCATCCATGCTTGCATCACGATTGCCGTTTCCGGCGGCAACACAGACGACAACACCGCTCGCGATTGCTGTCTTGATTGCAGCGTTCACTGACGGTACTTGTTCGTAATTGCCGAAAGCGCCAGTCTGCACTTCAAGGATTACAACCTTGCGTCTTCCGCCGCTGCTTGTGGTGCGTACCCAATCAATTCCCCGGGCCCAGGCGTTTCCACCCAACGCGGTGCCGGTTCCGGAATCGGCCTGGACTGGCCAAAGTGCTGCGCTGTATCCAAATCCGGCGATACCCAACCCATTGACGGTCGCACCGGTGAGGCCAAGTACACCAGTGCCATGGAACACCGAGCCGCCGTGCGTGACATCGTTGCTACCGTCATAAGCGTTGTGGGTTTGTTCAATTTTGGAGCTGAGGTCTGGTGGCTGGTTCGACAGCCCCAATCCACGTCTGCGATCACCGTGTTCTGGGCTGATGCCCTGCTCCAGGCGAAATTGGCCCTGCAGCGGAAGATATACCACTGGTTTTCAAGGCCTGTTACGGTGTTGAGAACAACCTGATCACTTGTGCCAACCAGCGGTTCCGAGAGCGGGTTGCCGATTGGCGGCAGTTCCACCTCCGGCTCCATTTCTGCTTCAACTGGGGCGTGAGCGAACGCCAGTGAGGGCGGGAGCGCAGTGGGCACGGGCACCGCCTGTTCCACTTCCGGCAAGCGACTTAACTGTTGGGCCACTTCGCGCGGGTCAACGTCTTCCGGAAAATGAAAAGTAATGAAGTGCGCCAGGTGTGGAGCATCGATACCTTGCAGTCGTGCCGTCGCTTGCGCGGCTGTCGCTTCCTCGTGAGAAGTAAGGAAGGTTGGCTCCGCCTTTACTAACTGATATCGGCGGAGAATGCTGTTTAGAGAACCAAGGTCTGCTTCACTGGCGCTGCGGATTTCGGCCGGTGCTCCAGTTGCTGCTGTAGCCACACTCGGAGAGACCCCCTCGCGGAACTGCACTTCCACCACTCCGGGTTCAAATGAAGCTGGCGGAGTGGTGCCCGGAGGCTGATCCGAACTAATAAAACGCGGAAGTTGGGAATTACTCCCCGAAGCGGACTGGGTGCCAGATGATCCTCCGCCAAAGGAGGGCACTGGCATGCCTGCGGAAACTGAAGTCTGAGGCGGTTCCGGCATACTGGTAGAAAAACTCGCCCCGGCTTGGCTGGGCCGAGGCATATTGCTGCCAGATCCAGGACCGGTAGAAAACGGCACTGGCATACCACTGCTGGAAGTTGTTTCTGAAGTGACACTGGGCTGGCCAAAGGATGCTGGAACAGGCATCTGCCTTACCTGCTTGCTGCCGTTTGGCGGCCCTCCTGGTTTTCGAGTGGTTTTGGTCATTGGGGTTCCTACTCCTTTCTGCGCAGACGAGCATCTGCGCCTTCACTTACCCCACGTGTGGACCTCGTAGTTCGCCAATACGCGCTGAGTCGGGCGTATCTATCGCTTTTGAGAATAAAGCGGGTCCGCGTTACTTTGACCTGACAAAAAACAGAACGGACGTTCCGTTGGAGACAATAATGAACCCGCTGAGAATCTGTTTCAAGGTTCTAAGGTGAGATTTTGCAAAGTTTGATTCCCAAATATTTCAGAAGTTAAATCGTGGGATCGATATAGAAGTCAAATTGATTGCACAGGTATTGCCGCTAAGTCTTCCACCAGAGCCACCTCTTTCTGAACGAAGGGTTCGGCGTATTTCACGCCGGCGAGCAGCCCGTAGAAGCTGGCCATGGATTCCATACGCATGCGGATCTCATTTTCGGCGGGGAAGAGACCGCTTCCCGAGGTCTGATCTGAATATTGTGATCTGTAGGCCATGAGTGCCTGGAAACGAGTTTCAAACTGGTCAGTGATGTCTACCACGAAGGTAGGCCGGACATCGTAATACAAGCTGGCATAAACGATCTTGAATGGGCGGTGCGGTGCGAGTTGAGAGATTCCTTCTGCACCGTCGTGGGAACCGGGCGTACCGCCCAGCTTTTTCAGTCCAGCCAGGAAAGCAGCTTCGTAGCCAAGTACTGACGCCGTGTAGTGATCAGGATGCCGGCCTTTCCAGTAGGGAAGAATTAACACTCGAGGGCGCTGCTCGCGAATAACTCGCGCGATCTTAATGCGGTTCTCCCACGTATTCTCCACCCGGCCATCTGGGATATCGAGAGCGTGACGAAAGCTGACCTTTAAGAGGCGCGCGGCGTCCTGGGCTTCACGGGCGCGATCGTCTGGCGTTCCGCGGGTTCCCATTTCGCCCTGAGTAAGGTCAAGGATGCCCGTGCGGTATCCACGCTCGGCCATTTTGAGGAGGGTTCCGCCGCATGTCTGCTCCACATCATCCCTGTGCGCGGCCAGCGCCAGCACATCCAGCATGGGTGGGCTCAATCGGCTTCTCCTTCAATCACGACCTTCTCGCGCACGATCAGCCGGTGTCCCGCCATTTGTTTTATCTGGGGCAGCACCCGTTCGACATGCTCTTCCTTGTCAATGAATGTCAGAACCAACGGCAACTTGCCTCCGGCATCAACCAGGGTTGAAGTCTTGACCCGGCTGTGACCGGTAAACCCGGCAACGGCGTGAAGTACAGTTGCGCCGGCGATTTCGGATTCACGTAGATATTTGAGCATCTCAAGGTGCAGCGGCCGATGCTGCCACTGGTCGGCTTCATTGAGATAGATCGTCACTTGCACTGCGCTCGGCGGATCAGCCATGGAAGAAGCGCGTCCCTTTCGCTCACCGCGATTTTACACTCATGGTGGGCGGCATTAAATGCCTCGTGCCAGAACCATGCCCACCAGCACAGCTCCCAGGCAGAGCAGATTGTTGGCAAGGAAATTCGCTGCAAACAAGCCCCAGTTGCCCTGCTCAAAATATGCCATGGTCTCAAAGGCGTAACTGGAAAAAGTGGTGTACGAACCGCAGAACCCCACTGCAATCAACCAGCGCCACAGCGGGTTTGCCAGTACGCGCTCTGTTGTCCAGATGAGGAAAAATCCGAGTATGAAACTGCCTGTGATGTTGATGAATAAAGTTCCGTAGGGAAAGGCAGCGTCACTGAAACGCGTGATGATTTTGCTGAAAAGATAACGAAGGTTAGCCCCGGCAATGGCGCCAAGCGAGATCCAGGCATATGCCCGCCACTCAATCAGAGTTCGCATCCAATGACTCCAGAGGTTTCATTGTAGGAGTCATCAGCCGTTAGGCGGTTAAAGGCGAACTCCATCACCTGACTGAAACATTATCCCAATTGCCTGAGTCTCTGCGCAACAGTTCTTTAGTAAGCATGGCCTGAATGCAGTGTTTGTTCCGTCAAGGGGCACTCATTTATTCTTCTTTTTGCACCTGTACCACGGCGTGCTGACGAAGAATGCCTGTTTTCGCGGCCATTGATATTGGTTCAAACTCCGTTCGGCTGAGCATTGCTGAATTACGGCGAGGCCGGCTGGTAACGCTGCATCAGGACCGGGAAGTTACTCGGCTGGGAGAAAGCGTATTCAACGACGGCAATCTTGATCCCCGCGCTATGGCGAGAACGCTGAAGGTGCTGCGCGGTTTCCACCGTACTGTCCAGAGCTATGCAGTAGAGAGGACGCGCGTAGTCGCCACGAGTGCTCTGCGTGACAGCAACAATGGCAGCGTCTTTGCCGACTGGGTGAAGTCAACAACAGGCTGGAACCTGGAAATTATTTCCGGGTATGAAGAAGGCCGTTTGATCCACCTTGGCGTTCTCGCCAGCATGCGCGAGCCTCCCACCAAACTGCTTCTGATCGACCTTGGCGGTGGCAGCTGCGAACTCACGTTATCTGAGAAAGGTCACGTTAAAGAGATAATCTCATTGCCTTTGGGTGCGGTGCGGCTTACCCAGGAATTTATTCGCCATGATCCTCCAGCTAAGGATGAATTGAGAAGGCTGGAGCACTACATCGCCGAGGAAGCGGCGCGAGTTCCAGACAAGCTTGTGAACGCTGGAGTGACGCAGGTGATTGCTACATCCGGGACCGCCGCTGCCCTGGCTGGCGCATGTCAGGCGCTGAAGCTGAGCCGTAATCAGGTTTCCGGAACAGCCGTTGCGAAATTGCTGAAGAAATTAGGCAAGATGACGGAGCGCCAGCGCGGAGCAATTAAGGGCATCAACTCAAAGCGAGCCGAGATCATCATGGCCGGCGCTGCCGTTTACTGCCAGTTGATGGCGCACTGCGCAGTTCGAAATTTCCGCTATTCACCGCTGGGATTGCGCGATGGGTTGTTGGCGCAGATGGCTGCCGAATATGACCAGCGTACGCGTCCTCATCAGCAGTTGGAGTCCGACCGGCAGGACGTTCTGAAGAGCATCAGCCAGCGATATCACGTGGATACCGCGAATGCTGAACACGTGCGCAAGCTTGCGCTGGAGCTCTTTGATCAATTCCGATCTGTTCACGGGCTGGATAAAGCTTACCGGGAGTGGATTGGGACAGCGGCTTTGCTGTATGAAGTGGGCGCGTTCATCAACGCAGCGGGCCGCCATCGGCACACGTATTATGTGATTTCTCGATCTGATCTGTTCGGGTACACACCTTTGCAGAGAAAGGTGATTGCCACTATCGCCCGATACCAGGGGAATTCCCGGCCGCAAGTCCGTGACCGGCTGATCAAGATTCTGCCGGCTCATCTCCGCGCAGACGTGATCAAGGCGACGGCCATTCTGCGTTTGGGCCGGGCGCTCAATCAGGGAAGAAGGAGCGCAGTGCAGGGCATTCGTGCTTCTTCCCGGGATGGGCGCATGTCTGTGACGCTCAAGTCAGGACGCGGGGGCGTGGACCTGGAACTGTGGGCCGGAGAAAAAGAAGTAAGTTATTTCCGCGAAGTCTTTGGCCGCGAACTGGGTTTTAAAGTTGCCTGAACTGTGCGGGCAATCTTTGGTGTGATCAGCCACTCCAGCACTCCATTGCGGCCGTCCAACTCAACTTTGGCAACAGCGCCTTTCTTCAATTCTATGTGCGCAGCGCCCGACGCAGAAGAAACAACCTTGCTCAGGAATTCGCTCTCGTTCGGGTTATGGCCTACCACCATAACGGCTTCATACTTCCTGTAGCGCGAGAGCATCTCCTTGAACTTTGCATAGTCACTTTCCGGCCGAAGGGCCTCTTCCATGCGGATGGCAGTTTCATGGGCCAATTCGTTGGCTACAAGTGTGGCCGTTTGCAGCGAACGCTTCAGTGGGCTGCTTAAAACGTGCTCCACCTGCACGTCAAGCGAGGCCAGCAGACGCCCTACGTATCTCGCCTGCAGAATCCCTTCTTGATCCAGCGAGCGCCGCTCGTCCTTTTTAGGGTTGGCTGTCTTCTTGCCGGCAGATGCATGGCGCAGGAAATAAATGGTCATGAGTTTTTAACCAGTGACTTTTTGCGTCTCGCGCCCACCATTCTATGCGAGGGCTGCACAGGATCAGGGATATCGGCGGCAGTAGCGACGCCTTCAGCGAGGGCGATCAGAAAATCTTGAGCAGAAAAGGTCTTGTCTGCGCGGCGGTGCGGTGACCGGAAATAATTTCCGTTGCGGTCGAGAAAGCGCGCCTTGGCATTGTCGGCCAGATATGCGGCAAGAATTTCATCCTTAAGGCGTTGTTTTAGTGCGGGATGGAGCACTGGGCAAAGCACCTCCACGCGTTCATAAAGGTTTCGCGGCATCCAGTCAGCGCTGGAGATGTAAATTTCTTCGTCACCGCCATTCGCGAAATAGAAGATTCGGCTGTGCTCCAGAAATCTGCCTACTATACTCCGTACGACGATATTTTCACTGATGCCTGGCAGACCAGGGCGGAGGGAGCACATCCCGCGAACGATCAAATCGATCTTGACGCCGGCCTGGGAAGCTCTATAGAGCGCTTCGATTAGAGCCTTGTCGAGTAAAGCGTTCATCTTGGCTACGATCCGCGCTGATCGTCCTGCGCGCGCGTGTTCTGTTTCACGGTGAACGTGGGTCACAAGATTGCCTGCAAGATTAACTGGGGAAATGGCAAGCGGTTCATAGCTGGAGGACTCAGAATAAGCCGTCAGGTAGTTGAAAACGGAATGCACCGCCGCGGTGATGGCCGGGGATGCCGTCAAGAGGCTGATGTCTGTGTAAAAACGCGAGGTAGTGGGATTGTAATTTCCAGTGCCTATGTGCGCGTATCGGCGTGTCACTCCATCAGGATCATGACGCACCAGGAGTGACAGTTTGCAATGGGTCTTCAGCCCCACCAGGCCGTGATAAACCTGCACTCCTTCATCTTCCATGGTGCGCGCCCACTGGATGTTTGAGGCTTCATCGAACCGCGCTTTCAGCTCCAGCACGGCAATCACTTCTTTTTCTTCCGCTGCAGCCATGATCAGGGCATTCATGATGGGAGAATCCCTGCTGGTGCGATAGATGGTCTGCTTGGCGGAGATCACATCAGGGTCTTCGGCTGCCGTTTTAATGAAATCGACAACCGCATCGAAAGAATCGTAGGGATGGTGCAGCAGAATGTCGCGTTTGCGCAACTCGGCAAAGATATTGCTGCTGCTGGCAGGCAACCTGAGTTCACGCGCGACAAAGCTCTTGAATTTCAGCTCCGGCCGTTGCGTGAGCTCGTAAAAGTTGAACAGGCGGGAAAGGTTCACCGGTCCCTGGGTGTAAAAGACCTGCCAATCTTCAAGTTCAAAGGTCTGCTGCAGACGCCGCGCAATCTCGGTGTGAACATCAGCATCAATTTCCAGGCGCACTGCATCGCCTTTGCGCCGCCTGTGCAGTTCAGTCCGTACAGATTCGAGCAGGTTGCGTGCTTCTTCTTCTTCCAGGTACAGATTGCTGTTGCGGGTAACACGGAAGGAAGCCGCGGAAACAATGTCATAGCCGCGGTACATTCTTGCGGCGTGATGAATCAGCAGATCGGCAAGAAAGATGTAATGGATTCCCGATTTTGATGGGAGCCGGACCAGTCGCGGGAGTACACGAGGAACTGTAATCACGCCCATGTAAGTTCCCGTCGCCCGCCGCCTGCGCTTCAGGAGCAGACCAATGCAGAGTGCCTTGTTGAGCACACGCGGAAAGGGATGCGCTGGATCAACGGTAACCGGCGTGAGCAGCGGATCCACTTCTTTTTCACAGTACTCGTCAATAAACGATTCCTGTTCGGGATCAAGATCTTCGAGTCCCAGAACGTGGATGTTTTCCTGCGCGAGCGCGGGGAGAAGTTTGTTGTTCCAGGTGTCGTATTGGGCGTCTGCAAATTGATGGGTTTCTCTTGCAATCAGTTCTCGTTCCTGCTGAGCGCTCAACGCGTCAGGACCTGAATCGATAAAACCTTCCTCAATGCGCTGCAGCAGACCAGCCACCCTGACCTCAAAAAATTCATCGAGGTTGCTGGCTGTGATGGCAAGGAACTTGACTCGCTCCAGGAGAGGATTGCGCTGGTCATTGGCTTCCTCAAAGACGCGATAATTGAAAGCCAGCCAGGAGGCTTCGCGGTTGATGTATAGAGCTGGATCGTCGACAGAACGGCTCATGATGAGGTCAACCTGCGGATGCTAGCAGCGAAATGTGAAAGCAAGGTTAAAAGTGTTGCTCAGAGCGCATCCACATTCATTCTATCCCCTTTA
>DASUBD010000602.1:0-2421 GCA_035763445.1 Candidatus Angelobacter sp. | reverse complement strand
CACCTCGCAGATGAGTGCTGCTGCGCTCCACGAAGGCGCCAGCGGCAGCGTGTCTCCGGAGAATGTAGCTCCTTTGACTATACGCTGACTTACTCCTGAAAGCTGCCCATGCAGCAATTTAATTCCTGCGTGAGCATTGATTGGCAAAGACCTGAGCCTGAACCAGGAAAGGCCTGTGTCTTACTGGTCCAGGCTCGGCAAAATGAAACTATAGGTGACGCTGCAGCACTTCGCCCGGCAGCCGCACCATCTTCGATCCCGGCCTCACCGGAACAGGCACCATGGACGAAACGTCCACCGGCCTGACCCGCTCTTCGCGATCGAGATCAGACCCAACGCTCACGCGCCGGATCTTGAGCTGAAGACCACGCTCAAGTGCGTTCAGGTCAGAACGCTCCAGTGGCGTAAAGAAAGTAATAGCGTTTCCGGAGAGTCCGGCGCGTCCGGTGCGCCCTGCGCGATGAATGAAATCTTCCGCCATATTCGGCAGGTCGTAGTTGATGACCTGGGCCACATTGTCGACGTGAATGCCGCGGGAAGCCACATCCGTGGCCACCAGCACTTGCGATTTTCCCTGCTGGAAGGCGGTAAGGGCGCTGGTGCGCTGAGATTGCGAGCGGTCACCGTGAATGACGGAGACGTGAAGCCCGCCACGCTCCAATTTCTGCGCAAGGCGCTCGGTGGCTCGCTTGGTACGCACAAATATCAGGCTGCGGCCTTCTTCTTCACTCAACAACCGTCGCAGCAGAGCCAGTTTCTGGTCGGCTTCGACCTCGTAGGCCGTGAGGTCCACGCTCTCTGAAGCCTTACGGGTTGAACCAAAGGCAAGCCGTACGGGGTTTTCGAGGTAGTCATGCATCAGGTGCGCCACAGCCGGATCCAGCGTGGCGGAAAAGCACATGGTTTGCCGCGCCCGCGGGAGCTGGGCAACGATGCGGCGAATCGCCGGAATAAAACCCATGTCCAGCATGCGGTCCGCTTCATCCAGCACCAGCGTATTTACTGCTCTTACGTCGAAGATCCTGCGGTCCAGAAGATCCTCAAAGCGGCCAGGAGTGGCTACAATGAGCCGCGCTCCTTTGCGCAGACTCTCTATCTGAGAGCGCTCTCTGGTGCCGCCAATCAGCAATGCTGCAGGAGGCAATTTTTTCCCGCGTAATTGCTCATATTGTTTGTTGATCTGCATTGCCAGTTCCCGCGTAGGAACCAGCACAAGAGCTTCAATGGCCTTGCCCGGCCTGGCGAGCAGGTTTTCCAGGATGGGAATCAGAAAGGCAAGCGTTTTGCCGGTGCCAGTCTGGGCTGTTGCAAGGATGTCTTTGCCTGCGATGCCGTGCGGGATGGCCGCAGCCTGCACTTCCGTGGGGTTGATGAACTCAGCCGCTGCAAGGCGGCCCTGTAGATATGGAGAAATGGGTAGTTCTTTGAAAAGAACCATTCGGTCTTTTTTGTTACTTTCTATGGTCGGCGCCGGTTCCGGCGAGACGTGAGGGAAACGTCAAGGCAGAGTGATCTCATGCCGATTTTTTTAGATTTTTGCTGTTAGATAGCGGAGGGAGTACTTCAACGGGAATCAGTGACAAGATCTCGATCAACTGAATTCCCTGCAACCAGAAATCTAAAGCATCTTCAGTGTAGCACAACTGGTGCAGATTTGCTTGTGCTTTCTGGTACGGACGATAAAGACCGACGCTTCGGGAAAAGGCGTGTACGCTTAGAGAGAATAATTGTTATGCAAGACTCGCGACTGAAGAGAATGTTTGCCCGTTTGCGCTGTCACGAGGCAGGCTCCATTCGTCAGCCGCTGAGAGGGAGTGCCAATTACTTCATCTCATCTGCTTCCGGCAGCGCAATGGAACCGCGATGCCGGAGTTCCTGAATGTGGTCCCATACGAATTGTTCCTGCAGCCACGCAGCCTGACGTTCGGCAAGACGCGAGTCCTGGGAAGCTGCGTGGTGGCTGATCTCAAAGCGTTCCCCGCAGCTTTGGCATTCAACCACGTTCATGACTACATCAGAACGAGCCGGCGCGTTTTCACTGCGCCGGCGCATCCTTCGTGCTTTTCCTTTTGCCTTGAACGGATAATCTACCAACGAGGCTCCCTGGGCTGGCGGGCATGACCGCGATAATCATCACGGCTGCCGCGCCCACTGCCGCCGCCGCGTCCGCCGCGGTAGCCGCCATTGTCAACTTTGGGGCGCGCTTCGTTTATGTTCAGCGTGCGTCCGCCAACTTCCTTGCCATTCAAAGCTTCAATCGCTTTCTCAGCCTGGCCCCGATCAGGCATCTCAACAAAGCCGAAGCCCCGGGACCGTCCTGTGGTCCGGTCAGTTACTACTGAAACGCTGTCAATTGTTCCGTAAGGTTCAAAAAGGGCCCGAAGATCATCTTCTGTTGTGGAGAAGCTGAAGTTGCCGACG
>DASUBD010000601.1:0-4694 GCA_035763445.1 Candidatus Angelobacter sp. | reverse complement strand
GCGATATCGCCCAGGACGCAAATCACGCAGTGTTGTTGCACCGCGCTCATTACCTGGAATTTGGCTAAGAAAATAAATCCGGCGAGCACTTCTTCTCGAATGTGCTCGCCGGTGAGTGAATCAGTCAGACAGCGCAGGTTGTTATCGTTCCACCGGCCTCTTTAGAAGGCGGTGGGTTCGATATCGTCCGGTGGGACGAATGTGACACCCTGAGGCGTCGGAATCGGCGTCGGAAGCGGGCGCAGGAACGGCGTGCCTCCGTTATCGATTTCCCAGCGAACCAGCATGGCGTTGTCTTCATGCACGGTGTTATGGCAATGCTCCATGAACATGCCGCCCCAATCGCGGAACTGCATGGTCAGGGTCACGCTGCCGCCCGGACGCAGACGATACACGTCCTTGCGGCCTTTTTCCCACGCCGGAACGTTGGAAGCCTTGCCGTCACGGGCCAGGATCTGGCCTTCTTCAAAGTGGATGTGAATGGGGTGGTCCCATCCGCCGCCACCGTTCTTGATGGTCCACACTTCACGAGTACCGTAACTTGGCGCAGCTGATATGCGGCCCCAGCTGGCGTTGAGCATCTGGTTGTTGTCCACCTTCACGCCCCACGGTCCTGTCTGACCGCCGGCGCCGGTTGTGTAGGCGGCGGGATCAGTAGCCGGCAAAGGCTGAGAAGCGCCACTGCCGAACTCGAAGATACGATTGCGAGAGACCGGGATATTCGACAGATCCGGATTCGGAATCATGACAGCAGGCACCTGGCTTTGATCGGGCTGAGCCGGGTCACGCACGATCCGGAATTCCAGGAACTTACCAACACACGGATCCTGAGATTGGCCGGACAGTGCCTCAGAAAGCGTGAGGTCATCCGATGGCTTCTTGCCGTCCTGGTGTTCGCACAGGTTCACGAACCAGCACTTGCTGCCGATACCGAACTGTGAGAAGTCCACCACGATGTCATACCTCTCTGCGATGCCTTGTTCGTCAAGCTGAGTCAGCTGAATTGGCGAAGGTAACAGGTTGCCATCATTGGCAATTTGGAAGAACGACACGGCATTGCCATTGGCGTCTGCAATCGCGACCTTGAAGAACCGCGAAACACTGGCGTTCAGGATGCGGAAGCGGTACTTGCGGCGCTCCACCTCGAAGAACGGCTTATAGATCAGGTTCACGGTCATCGCATCGCCGAGGAACCCGTCAAACTGGAAGATATCCATGAACAACTGGCCGTTGGCGTCCCATGCCTTTTCGGCCAACATCAGGTTTACGTCGTACTCCAGATTGCCCCAGCTCTTGAGTGTGCCGGAGGGCAGACGAAGATTGACACCGTCATTGATGGATTCGTTGCCGCGATCCAGGGCGCTGTAGATGTTGAACATTGCAGCGTTCCCTTTGTAGACGTTCTGCGAGGTGAACGTGAACATGTGATCGTGGAACCAGTGGGTGGACATGGTTTCACGCCAGTCACCAGGGATCTTGTCGCTTCCACCCGCATCGTTCGGAGTAGCAGCCTTCGGATCGGTAGCGGTCGTGTTAATCGAAAGCAGACCCGCCAGCACGATCGGCCAGTGATAGTCATAAAACTGGTTGGGGAAGAAGAACGCGCCGGTAAAGCCGTCGTTCTCCGCACCGTGGTGGCCGTTGTGCTCGTGGGTGGAAATGGTGTTGCGTCCGAAGCCGTTGTTCGCATTCACATCAACGGGTAGCCGGTTGTGATGGCGGAACAGGATGGGTTCCATGTAACGGCCCTGGACCAATTTCGGCGGAATGGTTCCATTGAATGTCCATACCGAATTCGGAGCCTGTGTCGGGAGCCCGGGATGGAACTTCAGCGGTATGGGCGTTGCAGGATTGATGCCGCTATTAAATTGCGAATCGACAGCCGGGTTGTAGACGGTGTTGGTCTGCGCCTGGGCTTGCGACATCTCTATGGATACGCGTGGTGGAAACAGGTTGAACTGCTGGTGCGCCCAGATTGGCCCCGGAGGACGGCCTTCAATCGGACCCGTTCCCCCGCCCAATAGTGGATCAACCGGCTGCTGGGTCTGGTTGGACTCGGCGGTTGGAATCGGGGTTAGGTCGCCACCAAGCGGATTGGTGCCACGCGGAATCACATCGAAGCGCGGCATGGGTGTGCTGAAGGGCAGTACGCCAAACAACGGGCTCGGCGGCGCGCCCGTGGGGATTCCCCCGCCACCGTCAGCGTGCACGCTGGGAACGAAGGGACTCAAACCCCCGATGGGAGCAATGGCGCCTGCAGATGTAATCAGACCCCATTTGATTAATTCACGACGGGTTACTTTTCCCTGGGAATATGCCTTCAGAATTTCCGCGCGGTTCTTGCGGGCATTCTCAGCATCACGCAGGCGTGCTTTGGAAGCACCTTTCGGTAGATAGATAGAACTCATTGAATGCGCTCCTTAAACTTGCGGTAGTTGGACCAAAAACCAGCGGGAGTTCCCATGTTCATTCCTGGCAAAGCGGCACGCCTGATGGGGATATCCGCAGGTTGGCTTACTTTTGCGAAACGAAAACCGCTACTCTCTACGGAGTGATAGTCAGCGTCCCATCCGACACAGTTACTGCGTAGTTCTGAAGTGTGGAGGTGGTGGCCTTCACCGTGCTCACGATGGGATACGTTCCCGGTGCGCTTCCGCTCACCGCGGTGCTGTCAAAACTTGCGGTTATTGCCTCGCCATTCTTGACTCCGGTGATCGTCCCCGTAAACGTCGCCGGGTTCGGCTGGTTTTGGGTCCGGGTAAGGTCAGTAGCCACAATGCTGAGCGGCGCAGGAGCAATTGACAGAGTGCCGGTGTTGACAGTGACCACATAGTTGGCCAGGTGACGATCTGGGTCATTCAGTGTAGCCACGATCTGGTAATCACCTACCACACTGGTGGAGGTGGCCACTGAGGAGTAGGAAACAGTAATCGTGTCACCCTTTGCCAGGCCAGTGACGATTCCAGTAAAGGCCGGGTTAGGGTCACCATAAAACCGCGCTGCATTCAGTGGGGTTACAACAAGGTGAGGTTTGGTGGTCGATGTGATCTGGGCCGGAGCGGCCATGGGAACAACCAGCATGACCAAAAGCATGGCCAGCCCGATTGTTATGGATTTAAGGCGTGTCCTCTTGCCGGTGGACAGAAGAGAGGTAGAGACGTGCACAGTGTCCATTTGTTTCTCCCAAATGTCTCAGCTGAAACTGAAACAAGACGAATCATCACGGCGAACCGTGAAGAAACATTTTTTGCCTGGCGATAGACTGCCCGGCACGAAATTGGTTAAGGGATTTGAGCCCGGAAGGATTGTTTTACTCTGGTCCCCGATTTTTGCCAGATGCACTGCAAAAATGACCGCGTCCAGCAGGATCACTGAATTGAGCCGCCTGAACTTTACTTAGTACGCTTTAATAAAGCAAGCAGAGAAGGATTAAGTTTTGTAATCAGCCCATTTAAGACTTGAAAAGCACCAAAAATTGTGAAACTTGGACTAGTTGGGGAAGAGCTGATTCAGCAGAAGAGCGAGGAAATGTCGGGTCATGATAGTCGGGTCATGATATTAGTAATGGAGCTCTGAGAAGCTGAAGGCAGGTCGCCAAAGAGACCAGCGGCAGAGGTCTTAACTAACCCTCTCGAAATTTTGGAACCGAAAAAAGTGCCGCAGGCGCCTTTTCCAGCAAAGGTACGGTAAATCAGTCAGGCAGCGCAGGCTGTCATTGCTTTATGTACCCTTTAAGGGGGTGGGAGCAATGTCCTCCGGCGGAACAAAAGTGACGCCCTGCGGGTGTTGGCAAGGGACGCAAGAATGATGTGAGTTGGGTGGTTCCAGCAGCGCCCACCTTCTGCAGCGTCCAGATTTCTCGCTTGCCGAAGCTCTGCGCACGGAGATACGCCTTAACTGGCATTGAGCATCGGACCGCTGTCTTGTAGAAGCACCCCCATGGCCCCTTCTGGCTGCCTTAGCAACTGCTTAGACGGGCAAGGAGAGAAGAATAAAGATTTTTTGAACTACGCAGCGTGCTTCCTACCTTCCCTGAACTTGTGCCTCCTCAAGACCATATTTTCTAAGGACATCCTGAAACGGAAGCTTAAGAATGCCTTGCAAACCAGCATTCAAAGGTTTTAAGGAATCGTCAGAATGGGATTAGCATCTACATAACAGGAAAATTTTCATATGAATGGACTCAAAACAGCATTCCTGCTTACGCTGCTCACGCTGCTTGCCATTGGTATTGGCGACTATTTCGGCGGGCAGAGCGGAATGGTTATTGCTTTCATACTGGCGGCGGTAATGAATTTTGTCTCGTACTTCTTTTCAGACAAGATTGCATTGGCTGTTTATCGCGCACGCCCCGCAAGCCGCGAGCAGGCTCCGCGAATCTATCAGGTAGTGGAACGGCTGACAGGCAAAATCGGGCTTCCGATGCCTAAGATTTACGTTATTCCAACCGACTCACCCAACGCATTTGCCACCGGACGCAATCCCCGGCACGCAGCCGTTGCCGTGACGGAAGGCATCCTGCGGTTGCTGGATGACGAGGAACTTGAAGGCGTGCTGGCGCATGAGCTGGGCCACGTCCGCAATCGTGACATCCTTACCAGTTCCATTGCCGCCACACTTGCCGGCGCCATTACCATACTGGCCCGCATGTTTGCCTTCAGTGCGATGTTTGGTGGTTACGGCGGAGACGATCG
>DASUBD010000600.1:0-5353 GCA_035763445.1 Candidatus Angelobacter sp. | reverse complement strand
GAGAGTGCGCAAGGCCGTCTTTCCCGCCGCAGGTCTCGGCACGCGGTTTCTGCCCGCCACCAAAGCGCAGCCCAAGGAGATGCTGCCTCTGGTAGACAAGCCCATCATTCAATACGGCGTGGAAGAGGCGCTGGCAGCCGGCTGCGACCAGATCATCATGATCACCGGCCGCGGCAAGACCGCTATTGAAGATCACTTTGACGTCAGCTACGAACTGGAAAAAATGCTGGAAGAGCGGGGCAAAACTGATCTGCTGGCTATTGTGCGGCAAATCTCAGACATGATCCACGTCTCTTACGTCCGGCAGAAGGAAGCCATGGGACTTGGGCATGCTGTGCTGATGGCCCGTGAACTCGTGGGCAATGAGCCCTTTGCCGTCCTGCTTGCCGATGACGTGATCGATGCCGAAAAGCCCTGCCTCAAGCAGATGATTGAGGTCTTCGAGGAAACGCAGTGCTCCATCATTGCCACACAGGAGGTAAATGGGCCTGCCATTTCATCTTACGGTGTGCTCGATGCCCAGGTCATGGAAGGAAAGTTCGACGGCAGGCTTTGCGACGTCCGCAATCTGGTAGAAAAGCCCAGACCGGAAGAGGCACCCTCCAACCTGGCCATTATCGGCCGCTACATTCTTACGCCCAAAATCTTTGAGACTCTGGAGCGTACACCCCTTGGCGCGGGCGGTGAGCTGCAACTGACTGACGGCATGCGCGGCTTGTTGAGCGCCGGAGAAAGAATCTGCGGGTACAGGTTTCAAGGCAAGCGCCATGACACCGGAGACAAGCTCGGCTTCCTGAAAGCGACCGTGGAGTTTGCCTTGAAGAGATCTGACATGGGCAAACAGTTTGCCGAATATCTGAAATCGCTGGATATTTTCGCCGCAGAGGCGGTGGGTGAGAAGATTGCGTAAAAGCAGTTAGCAATTGGCAGTTAGTAATTGGCCAGATTTAGCAGCGAAAGCTGTCTTCCCCAAACTCTTCGAGAACCTCGACAATGAAGCTATTTGCCAGCTGCTCGCTTATTCCTGCTCCTCAAAGTCCTCATCCTGAAAGATGTAGGGCGCGGTGCGCACCAGACGGAAGCGGACACGATCAGCACATGTGTCACAAGGCGGGAAGGCAGCCCCGCTGAGCATCACCACTTCATGGGCGGTGCGATGAGAGCGGTCATGCAGCACCTCATAAATACCGGTCTCAATCACAGGCTGGCCGGCGCTGAAGTCTCTGCCATCGTGTTTCAGACCTGGTGAATGGTGGCGTGACCTGCCTTCGCCCTTAAGTTGGAACCTCTGGTGGCGCAACCTGAGTTCCAGACTGGAAACTATCCTGTTCTGAGCATGCATGGGTTTATGGGGAAAGTTATATACCGTTCCTGCAGGAGCATCACAACTTTTTTTGAGACTGAAGGTTTTCCCATTCATGGCCATCAGGATCCTGCCTGAAAATCGGCGTCTTCCAGAATTCGTGTCGCGCGCCGCGCGAGCACAAAGCGCACATCGGTCCCGCAATGGACGCAGCTGGGAAAACGCTCTCCCTTAAAGATTGTCGCTGAGTGGTTTTCTCGATGGAGATGGTGGCGGACAGTATAAACGCCGCTTTCCGGCACCTCATCTCCCGGCTTATATACCTGCTCAGCCTGTGATGCGCCCTGCATTGGTCACCGTCGCCTCAAAGTGCCACTAGTGTACAGGACTAGAGGGAAAAGTCTAAGCGGTTGCTTATTGTCCGGCGGCCCTGGCATCGTCACAGCCGAACATGGCGGGACGTCAGTGTCACTGCGCCGGCATCTGAGCCTGATCGACGAGCAGAATCGGTATGCCATCGCGCACAGGGTAAATGCGACGACACCCGGTACACTGCAGCGAGCTTTCGTCGGCGGCCAGCGTGAGCGGCTTGCGGCACTCCGGTACGGGACAGACCAGAATGTCGAGAAGTTTCTTCAGGATCATAAAAAGTATTGTACCCGCCGGAGCCGAGCAGCGGTCTCAAACGGGCAAAGCACCTTTATTCTCTATCAATCTAAGTCATTCGCCGAGACCGAGGGCAGATGTTCAAGCGAAATCAGCTCTCCAAAGATGCGCTGCCCTTTCCCCCATTTGCCTTTGCCTTTGTCCAAGAAACTCGAAGTTCCACTGTTCAGGTGCCATTTCTGGGATCCGACGAGTTATAAGGTAGGCGCTTGCCACATAAGCTTCGCTCTTCTCCGCGTAGCCAGCATTTCCGACTGCACGGTTGGCGGCTGATTCAAGCAAAGTCAGATTACCAAGCCTGTAAATTGATGCTTCCCACAATTCTCTTGGGAAGCTATCCATCCAGCCATCAGCCGGGTTTTCTGGCAGAATGTGCTCAATCGACCCTGGATCGGTGTCCGGATCACAAGCCCTTCCCGAAGCGTCTTGCTCAAGTCGAGCGAGGATGTACTTGGCCACCTTCTTGCGTTGGCCCCCCGTATTTATGACGAGCAGACTGAAGTCTTGCTGAAACTTGGCATCGTTCACATAAATTGGAGCCAGTCGTTCGAAGACCGCAGCGGGCGTCCTTGCCGCGTCATCAAGCACCGCTTTTGCGGCCTGATGGTATAAAGGCTCTAGAGTGTTGGTATTCAGCCCACCGACGACTGTATAGCGGAATGAAATCACACTCACGAGTTTTAATAGGCGAACAAAATCCTCAGGCGAGAATCGCTCCCATGCAGCAAATAACAAGGGTGTCATCTGCCGAACTCGAAACAAATTGAGCTCTTTAACGAATGGCCTTGCGTCTGGCAACTCCACCCAATAGCCGTGATTAGGATCAATTAGTGCGGAGTACAATTCAGCGCGTCCGCTGAGAGCATCCAACAGTTGGAATACATTTGCGGCTGATTTTGCGCGCTCCCTGACCATCTTAAAAAGCCGCTCACTGCGAATTTTAGGCTGTTCGCAAAGTAAGTGATAGCGAAGAAATTCGGGAAACCGCTCCTGTCCTATTGTGGCGATGAGTGACCGCCAACGACGTTGAAGAGCATCAAGGTCGGCCGCCACTTTTACGCGGGAAAAAAGATAGTTCTTCAAAAGATCGGTCGTTGTAAGTTCCAAGCCCCTCGCATTAAGGGTCTCAAACACAGTGTATGCGTCTAAGTCGTCGTCTACGGTTATAAGGATGAAAAGTAGCTGTCGAGCGACTGCCTCCGAGAGCAGTCGGGCCATTCCTTCGCCGTGCTGCGCCAACTCTGGAACTTCGTCGAGCCGAGAAGAAAAATACTGAAGGCAATTCCATAACAGTTGATTCGATTTGGGTAACCCACGCGGGTTAAGAGGTTGTCGGAGCTGAACTAGGTAGTCTTGATAAAAGTCGTTATCGGTCTCGTTCAGTTGCAACCTGCTGCTTTCTACGAGGGAAGCAGGATCCTTTTCTCCAATGAATCGATTGCGCAGCTCATTTGCTCGCTCGTTGTTTGCATCGCGTTCAATCCCACCGGTAGCCATCCCCCGCAGTTTGCCGATTACGGCCAGCGCCAAAATACTTAAGGTTGCCATGCGCTGCTGACCGTCGATAATGAGAAAATCGCGATCACTTTTTCCCTCTACGACGAGAGCACCCATATAGTGGCGATCTTCCGAATGTGTTCTCAAATCAGAGATGTCATTCCAAAGATCCTCCCACTGCTCTTCCGACCACGAATAATCTCGCTGGTAAGGCGGCACACGAAAGACCTTGCCATTGCCGATCAGTTCGAGGTAATTGATTGTGCGGGTGCTCAGGATGTTAGCTCGACTCATGTGATGCTTGCTCGTCTAAAAATGAGTTTGAGAGTGTCAACACGGTCATTGTACTCGGCGGACCGCTATCTTGTTTTAGAGCCAGTAATACGAGCGATGGCGACTGGTCACCAAAAAGTATTCTGCTCAAAGCAACCCAGACTATTTATCGTAATGCAGCAGCGAAAATACCTCTGTGCCCTCAAACTTCGTTCGTCCGTTAAGGAAATCCAACTCCACCACAAATCCCAGGCCGGCGATCTCCGCGCCCAGTGACCTGGCCAATTGTACGCAGGCGTTGGCGGTGCCGCCGGTGGCAAGCAGGTCATCCACCACGATCACGCGCTGGCCGGGGCGGATGGCGTCCTTATGGATCTCCAAGGTGTCAATGCCGTATTCCAGTTCGTAGCTCCACTTTACGGTTTGCGCCGGGAGCTTGCCCGGCTTGCGAATGGGGACGAAACCGGCGTTCAGGCGATACGCCAAGGCGGGGCCAAAGATGAAGCCACGGGCCTCGATGGCCAGCACCAGGTCAATGTGTGAGTTGAGGTAGTGTTCGGAAAGCGCATCAATGAGCGTGGCAAAGCCGACCTGGTCTTTGAGCAGCGTGGTGATGTCATAAAAAAGAATGCCGCGCTTGGGAAAGTCCGGGACTTCACGGATGAGCTTTTTGAGATGTTCGCAGTTATGCGGCACTACCATGCTCCTTCAATGCGAAAAGTGTCGAGGCCGGGAACCGGTTCAGCGGCCAGAACCTGCACCTCATCCACGCGCGAGGCCCGGGGGCCCTGCCGCAGTTTAGCGTGTAGAGCGCTGAGCTGCTGTTCGGTTCCGATGGCCAGGCATTCCACCGTGCCATCAATGTTGTTGCGCACCCACCCAGCCAGTCCGAGCTTCCGCGCTTCATTATCCACAAACCAGCGGAAGCCCACGCCCTGAACACGCCCACGCACGATATATCTTTTGGCGATCACGTCTCCCGTTCCACTCTTGATCTCGCAAACGCCATCGGGGCTGTGCAATATTCCGAGGCCGACGACAGCGCAGCAGCCTCAGCGCGGCACAAGTCTGCCCCAATACCGTTCAATTAAGAAAACTGAATTATTGATTGGCAGCACAGCGGTGTCGCACCTACGGCGCTCACCTGCATTCTTGCAAACCTTCCCAGCCCTTCCGGTCTGGGCTTATTCGTTCCGCCCTCTTCGAGAGCTGGACTATAGCCCGTATCACCTATCTCACACTGCTACAGTGAACGGTTGGCAACACCCACCCGAAATGCGGTCTTGGCTAACTGCTAACGGCTAAGTGCTAATGGGCGCTAACAAGCTAATTGCCAACAGCTACGCCCGTGAAAGATATGCGCCTTCCGCCGTATCAACCTTGATCTTCTCGCCTTCATTGATGAAAGGCGGAACCTGCACAATCAGTCCTGTTTCCGTCTTGGCCGGCTTGGTGACACTGGAAGCCGTGGCCGACTTGAGCCCGGGTTCGGTTTCGACCACCGTGAGCACGACGGTCTGCGGCAGTTCAATTCCCACTGCCTTGCCATCGTAGAATTCCACTTTGATCTGCAGGTTGGGCGTGAGGTACTCAACCGAGTCACCCAGAATGTCG
>DASUBD010000599.1:0-7478 GCA_035763445.1 Candidatus Angelobacter sp. | reverse complement strand
GATTCAGAACTATTCCATGGGAGAGTTCACCGTCCAGCCAGCGGGGGCTGACATGGTGCTGACGTACGTGATTACTCTGCCGGGTTTCGCTGATCAGATCCGCGTCGTATCAGTATGGCAGCAGGTGAAATCGCGCTGGATAGTGACAACGACTTCAATGACTCCTCTCCAATGAATGTCAGTTTGGCTGCGTCAAGTAGCAAGTTTAGGGCCATAGAGCTCTACCCGCGGTTCCCGTTCCCCTTGTAGCCTTTGTTACTTACCTTGCTCCCACCCCGGTACTAAGGTCACGTTTTAAGAAGAGTGCACCCGGTCTAGAATTTGCTAGTTCCAAAAGAACGCCAAGAGCGATGCAGCAAGAGGTCTCGAAGCCGAAAGTGCGGCGTGGACTCACTCGATGTTGGATTCCGGAGCCGTTATGAAACGCAATGGGGCGGGATTTTCCCTGATTGAACTTGCAGTAGTGGTGCTCATTTTTCTTATTGTCTCTGCTATAGCTGTTCCGGCTATTCGGCGGACCATGAGCACTTACCGACTCGACGCAAGCGGCCATAACGTTGCCACAATGCTGCAGCAGGCACGGTCCACAGCAGTGAAAAGCAACACTCCATACTATGCCCAGTACAACTCGGTTGCCGGTCCATCTGAAGTGATCGCTGTACCGGCGATTCAATTTAATGCAGCAAGCTTAAGCCCTTCGAGCTACAACGCAAGCAGTGACCCGACAACCGTAGTAGCGGCAAATGTAAACTTCCCGGCAGCCGCGCCGCCGAACCACGCGCAACTGGAGATAGCCATGGGCATGCCAGCGGGAGCGGCCCAAGTGGGCGGTGTGATCGGTTTCAATTCCCGGGGCCTTCCCTGCAGTATGGATAGCGCAGCTCCTAATGCGTGGGTCTGCCGCGGCCCCGTGGGTTTTGAATGGTTCATGCAGCACGGGATGACAGGAGACTGGGAGGCGGTGACAGTTTCACCTGCGGGCCGAATCAAGGCATGGAGAATGAGCAGCAATGGGGTCTGGCAATAGGTGTTCATCATGAACAGAAACGAGTCTGGACAGAAACGAGCCAGCGGATTCTCTTTGATCGAACTTATGTTTGCGATTGCAGTGCTGGCCATTGCGATCATCGGCAGCATTGCCATGGTAGTGATCGGTATCGGCCGCAATGGCAGTACTCGGATGGACACTACCGCCGCAAACGTGGCGCAAACCGTTCTGGAAGATATCACAACGGCAGTGCCGACCGGGAATCCAGTGCTTACGATCACCGATTGCGCCAACAACGCGCTGCAGATTACAACTGCCGCGGGAGGCGCGGCCCGGTTGCCGAACGGTGACATCGACTTTGGCAGTGCCGCCGTTCCCGGCTATTCGGGCACTTACACGGTCTGCAGTGGACAGGCCAATACCCTGGCAACCACCTATGAAGTGCGATGGAGGATTGATTCTGTCCCCGGCTCGGCGTTTGCGAAGCTCGTGACCGTAGCGGCGCGCCAGCCGTTTATGGCCACACAGGGAAAAATCAGTTACATTCCGCCGGTCACCTTGCGGACTATCGCAGGGATGTGAGTTTTGAGGTCGCTATGAAGTGTAAAAAGATTCGGAGCACTGGATTCACTTTACTGGAGAGCATGATTTGCGTGCTGCTCATCATGGTGGTGGTCGGTGCAGTTTTCAGCCAGATGCGGAAGGCGCAGGCCAGCTACCGGGTCGAGGGCCAAAAAGTTGACCTTACGCAACAAGAGCGGGAGTTCATCGATCAGTTTGCACGCGACCTGCGGCAAGCGGGTTATCCGGGCCCTTACACGGTTGGAGTTATACCGCCTGTTCCCCTCAACGATGTGAGAATTTCGGCGGGAGTCACGGCTATTTCGCCCAATAGTTTGACTCTTGAGGGAGACCTGGACAACTCAGGAAAAGTTCAGATCGTAACGTATTCGTACAACAACTCAACCAATTTTCCTTGTCCATGTATCCAGCGTACAGTTGCAACCAAAGATGGGATCCTGGCTCCTGCAACATACACTGAAGTGCAAAACATGGTCGATCCCGGAGCCCAGGGAATTTTCCTCGCCTACGATGCGAATGGTAACGCTCAGCCCGGTCTTGCTCTGACTCTTCCGGCGGGCGCCACCACCAAGGATGCCAACTATTTACAGCTGCACCAGATCAAGAGTGTTCGCGTTACGTTCACATTGCAGGGCCAGTCCAGAGAGCTGAATGGGAGTACGCCAATCCAGGTCACTATGACTGCGATGGGTCGAATTCCCAATGATTAAGGAGTGAAGACATGACTTTCAGGAGAAAAGCCGGGCAGAATTCACAGCGGGGCGTTGCCATGCTGGTTGCCATGCTGGCAGTGGTGTTGCTGGCTATCATCGGCCTCGGATTCATCTTCATGGCCGAGACTGAGAACAGCGTGAATAACAGTTACAAGGACGCTCAAAAATCATACTTCGCCTCGCGCTCTGGGCTTGAAAACGTTCGTTTGCTGCTCATTGCTCCTGACCCTAAAACCGGCGCTGGCGCTGGACCACTTTACAATCAGGCGACCAATCTGGTGATGCCTGTTGCATTGAACCCGCCGGGGCAGACCGGGGTACTCTACGTTGAGAATCCCACAGGAGCGGGCGATACTATTGACCCGACGACTGCAGCAGGAGCCACGCTGATCCAGAATCCAACTCTTGATAACGAGCTTTGCCTGGAGCAGTTTACCGGGATGGTCAACCTTCTACCGCCACCCGCAGGGGCGCCGTGTGAGGCAAAGACCGGTGGTCAAGGTCTTCCCGCTGCATCCACATATTTCCAACCAGTTACTCCGGCAACAAATCCCGGGATGATTATGAACACCAATTCCGCCCTGGCGCTGCCGTTCAAGTGGGTGCGAATCACTAACAAGCAGAACAAGATGCTGACAGGGCAGCACGTGGATTCGACGCAGGCTGATGGCTTGCAGGTTTGCTGGGACGGCTCCACGCAGCATGTGATTCCCGTGGGAAGCACATGCCTGGGCACCCCAAGCCTGGCGAGTCAAAGCATGAGGCCGGTATGGCTGCTAACTTCTCTGGCTGTGACACCTTCCCTGGGAAGAAATGGGGGATCAAGACGCATCACGCAGATGGAGATTGCAAACAGCCCGCCTATCACACCCAATTCTCCCATTGCGACGCAGGCGCCAGTGAAGCTTCAGGGCAGCTATGTCCTGAATTCTTATGACAATTGCACGTGTACCTGCACCACCTCAGGTAGTGGCAGCAGCACTACGACGACGTGTGGCGGGGCGGGATGCTACAACCAGGCCTATGCCGTAGAAACCGCGGGTGGCGTAAACACCGTGGGCAGTTCCGGGCAAACCATCTCCGGGCAGCCGAGCCCATACCTGACAGGTGTGAATCCCTGGCCGTTTGACATTGATGGGCTCATCAATCAATTCAAACAGCAGTCATCAAGCCCCAATTGGTCATCGAGTTGTACCGGGACGCAAAATTTCAACTCGATTCCGCCGCAATACCTTAGTTGTGGTACACAGAGCAGCCAGCAATTCGGTACTTATCCCTCTGGATTGCCGACAGAGCCTTCTCCCGGCAGCTATACGTCCGTCACAGAATATATCCCCGGCAGCGTAAAGCTGACATCGGCGGCCAACGGTTCCGGAATCCTGATTGTCGACGGCGACTTGGAAATCAATGGCGGCCTGAACTGGTACGGGCTGGTCCTGGTGCGAGGCAAGGTTTCGTTCACTGGAGGCGCAGGCCAGAGCGTGAATCTGTACGGATCTATTCTGGCTGGCGAGGACGTACTTGCGGTGAACAACATTGACGGTGACACGTTTGGAGGCAGTATCAATTTTCACTATGACGTCTGTGCCTTGAAGCGCTCGGGGCAACAGGTGCCTCCGCGCATTCTGGCAACGCACGAAATTACCTTCTAGGAGTTGGTGGTGAAAAACTATGGATTGCTGCTGACAGGATGTTTACTGGTCATGGCTGGGGCCTGCGTGGCGCAACAATCGCAGCCGGAATCGCTGGCCGACATGGTAAAACATAGCCACAAGCCGGCGAAAAAGCCTGTATTGGCCCTTAGTGACGAAGACATGCCTCCGCCATCTGCGCAGCCTTCCCAGGATGCCGATCCTGATGACAGCTCCAACGCGAGGCATGGAGCCGCTGACACCAAATCCGAAACCACCAAGGTCGAGGCAATCAAGAGTGATGACAAAAAGAACGGGAAGACCGCCGAGACCAAGGACCAGCACACTGCAGAGCTGAAGCAAACACTGGCGAAGTACCAGAAAGAAGAAGATGCCTGGAAGAATTCTATGGCATATTACGAAGAGCAGATGGAAAACGAAACCAGCGATTTTCGCCGGCAAATGTATCAGGATTCCATCGACAACGATAAGAAAAATGCAGTCCTATTCCAGGAGAAGATTGATGCCATCCAGGCAGAATTGAATAAGAAGCAAGCCGATTCAGGAGCAATGTCCGATCAACGCAAGGATCAACAAAGCAGCAGCCAGCCTTAATCTACCCGCATATTTTTTGCTGCCTGCATTCCGCCAGATCAGTTCGCGAGATTTCCGCACGCCCGACCATGGCCTGTTGACAGGTATGTCATACCGAACCGGACGAGAGTTCTGGGCCTAAGTCGAAGTTGATCAGCATACCTCCGTCATCTTAGGTTGGCCTAGAGTCGCACGTAGAATAACAGAGAGTTACGCAGCGGTCTCCAGGACTTGTGGCGGGCGTCCTACCGCGAACGGCTGTTTGAGTTTGCGCAAACCGACGGCAGGTTCCGGTGGACCTCAAGGCACTGCGCGGCAGATGAGCCGCAACCCTACGGCGCATCTGTAGTGCAATCAGCAATGCTCTTCCTCGGCAGCAGGATTGAGGTTTTTGCGGCCGGGCTTGAAACATCAACTGTTTTATAACGCGTTGTGCTCCAAACCCAGTGTCCTCAGTCTGTCACGCTTGGATGGCGTGGCGCGTATCGACAATCGAAGCGCGGGTACAGGTTCCGCACAGGATACGTGGGCTGACGGCGAGCCGGCAGTGGAATACCACGCCGCAATCAATAACCCTGGTGCATTGAGAACTGCGTTCAGGGTGACGATGGACAATGCAGGCCCCGCATGGCCAGAAGAAGAGATCCCCGGCCATGCTGACGCCCCCGGAAGATGATTTCTGAGAAGTAAGAACCAGCCGCTTACCCGGCTGGTTTTTTTGCGCCGGCAGACGTGGCAAGCCCTTGCGCTACAATGGCAAACGCCATTCATGTCTTCTCGCATCCAATTCACCTCTCAGCAGGTTCGCGATTTTCGCAAATGGCTGCTGCGCTGGTTCGATTGTGAGCAACGCAAACTGCCGTGGCGAGGTGAAACCGATCCCTACCGCATTCTGGTCTCCGAAATTATGCTGCAGCAAACGCGCGTGGCTGTGGTGCAAGAGCGGTACAAAATGTTTTTAAAGCAGTTTCCAACGGCAGAAAAGCTGGCGCGAGCGACGGAGCAGACCGTGCTGGCGGCTTGGAGTGGCCTGGGCTATTACCGCCGTGCGCGGGCACTGCATGCTGCAGCTAAACAGGTTTCAGCCAGCGGCGGTTTTCCGAACAATTCAATCGCTATGACAGAGTTGCCTGGAGTCGGGCGGTATACCGCCGCGGCTGTGGCCAGCATCGCGTATGGCGAACCCGTTGCTGTGGTGGACGGAAACGTGAAGAGAGTGTTGGGACGATTGAGTGGACGCGAACTGCAGGAAGAGGAAAATTGGCAGCTTGCCGGCGAATTGCTGGATCCGAAGGGTCCTGGCGATTTCAATCAGGCAATGATGGAGTTGGGGGCAACGGTTTGCCTTCCAGGAAAGCCACAGTGTGAGCGATGTCCAGTTGTGACCCTGTGCGCGAGAAGAGGCGCGGAGGCCAGAAGAAAGAAAACATCGCGGCGAAAGGCGGTGCTGAGATATTCGCTAATTCAGCGCAATGGAGATGTTATCTTACGGCAGAGACCCCAAAACGCATCGCTCATGGCCGGAATGTGGGAGTTGCCGGAGTGCAACGGTTCAGTGAAATTAGGGCAGGCGATCCTGAAGATCAAGCATTCGATTACGGTGACTGACTACACCGTGCTGGTTTTCCAGAAAACAAATATTGGTCGCCACAACGGACGTTGGGTGCCAATTTCCAAAGTTGGGCGCATGGCTTTGACCGGGTTAACCAGGAAAATTCTGGAAAAATTGAGTCTCTGCTATTCGCAGCGAAGCGCTAACGTTGGGTTAACGCTGGCGGCGCGGCGTGCAGGAAGGTAGCAGGCGAGCAGCGCAATGAATAACAGTAAAAGCGCTACGGCTACGAACGTCAGCGGATCCGCGGGGCTGATGCCGTAGAGCAATTGCCTTATCAGCCGGGCAAGAGCCAGCGCAGCCAGCAGCCCCATGCCTGCGCCAAGCAGCGCCATCTTTACCCCACGCGAGATAATCAATAGCAGAACGTGCGCGCGCTGTGCGCCCAGCGCCATGCGAATTCCGATTTCCTGTGTTCTCTGGCCGACAACATAAGACATCACACCATAAATCCCAATCGCAGCCAGCAGAAGCGCCAGCCCGGCAAATCCGGTGAGCAACATCATGGAATACCGCTGCGTCGCCAGAGAAGACGAAATAGTCTCTTCCATTGTCTGCGCCCCGAAGATTACCTGATCCCGGCTCATCTGGCGGACGATGCTCCTGAGAGAATCAAAAACGCCCGCTGGTTTTCCGTTAAAACGCACCAGGACACCGGTTCCGCTGGGAGAGAGCGCCATGCTCTTGTCAGCAAGCTGCATGAACGGCCGGTACATCTGGGCCTGAAGGGACTGTTTTTCATCACCTTCCAGTCCCCATTGTTTTACATGCTTTACCACACCCACGATTTCCCCAGTCCTGTCGTCATCATCGAGATGGATGGTCTTGCCCACAGGGTCCTGCCCGGGGAAGAATTTTTGTGCCAGAGCCTCGTCGATCACAACGACAAGAGGAGAATTCTCATCATCATGACTGGTCAGAAAACGCCCGCGCAGGAGCGGTATTTGCATCACCTTGAGATAATCGGGACCGACCACGTAGTTCAGGGCCCAGTTCATGTCATTGGGGCTCGAAGGTTTGGGCTGCCCTTCCATCCAAAAAAGAAGTTCATCATCGTCCTGCAGCGGGACCGCTCCCCAACTCACCGCCACCGATTGGACTCCGGGCGTCCTTAGCAGCGCGCTTTCCAGTTCGCGGTACGCGGCCCGAATTTTCGGTGTACTGGCTTTTGCCATTGACGGAGCGAGCGTGATGCCGAAGGTCAGCACGTTTTTTGGATTGAAGCCGGGATCAACTTTCCATAGCTGTGCCAGAGTGCGAATCATGAGCCCGGCGCCGATAAGCAAAACGACAGCCAGTGCTGTTTCCGCTGCTACAAAACTGTTTTGAGCACGAAAGCCGGTGCGGCCTGAACGCGG
>DASUBD010000598.1:0-4374 GCA_035763445.1 Candidatus Angelobacter sp. | reverse complement strand
CTTGTAGCGTACGTCTGTTGAATGCAGCCGGGCCCGAGAAAATCCGGACGAGGGTCCCGATACCATCTCGAATTTGCGATGAGTTGAGCGAGGAGACTTCGATGAAAAGCATCCGTACATTCTGCTTGCTTGTTCTGGCGTCGGGAATGGCGCTGGGCCAGGCGAGTCAGCCAAACAATTCGAATGTTGCAGACGATCTGAAAACCTTGCGCGAGGCCATTGCGGCGCAGCAAAAGCAGATCGCTGACCAGCAGCAAAAGCTTGAAGAATTGCAACAGAAACTGGACGCAAAGACTGCGGCAACCCCGCACATACAGAACGCCACCCTGACCACAACCGCCCCCCCTGCCAACATTTCCATGGTGCAGGCCGACGTGGAAAAGCCGAAAGAGTCGCCGCTCTCAGTCCGCATCGGCGGAACTGAATTCACACCCGGCGGCTTTGTGGATTTCACCAACATCTTCCGCACCACCAATACCGGTAGCGCGGTTTCAACCACCTTTGGCGGGATTCCGTTCAGCAATACCGCAGCGGGACAGATCACTGAGTTCCGCTCCTCCGGCCAGTACTCGCGCTTCAATCTGAAGGTTAGCGGCAAATACGGTGAGAACAAACTGAACGGCTACATTGAAGCCGACTTCAACGGCAATGATGCCGCGAACGTCTTTGTCACCACCAATCCGCATACGTTCCGCCTGCGCCTGTATTACCTGCAATTGCAGCGTCATAGCTGGGAGTTCACCGTCGGACAGGCCTGGGGCTTGCTGACTCCGAACAAGGTGGGCGTTGGCGCCTCACCCTCTGATCTTGACACGACCATAGCGACGGACGGCAACATCATGACCGGTGTTATGTACTCGCGTGATGCACAGTTCCGCATTGCCTGGAAACCCACCGACCACTTTGGGTGGGCGGTATCAGTTGCCAACCCGCAGCAGATTTCTCCTGGCGTGACGTTTCCCGCGTTTTTGGGGACAGGTTTCGGAGCTTCAGTGGATGGCGCAGTCAGTGCCGGTGTTGCAAACCTGATGCCGGACATCTCCACCAAGTTCGCCTACGATACAAACCCATCGGGCAAGAATATGCATTTTGAAGCCGGTGCTCTCGTCACCTCGGTTCAAATCCCTGTTCCCCGGCCCGGTGTAGCAGGAGCATTTGATAAGAATAGTGTGATCGGTGGCGGTGCCTTCGGTGGCGCAGGCATTTCGCTCACCAAGAAGTTCCGCATTGTCGCCCACGGCATGTACGGCAATGGTGATGGCCGTTACTTCATCGGCTCCGGGCCCATGTTCGTGGTGGTTCCCATCGCCGTGTCACCCACCACCTTCACGGCTGAGCCGTCCAAGGTCCATTCCGGCTCCGGCTATGGCGGCGCCGAGTGGCAGGCCACCCCAAGCACACAGATTGGCGCTTACTATGGCGGCATTTATTACGCTCGGAATGCCTTCCCGGACGTAAGCGCTCCCACACTGCCCATCATCGGCTACGGTGGGGTTGGGTCGGCTAACAATCGCGCCATCCAGCAGGGTGAACTGGTCCTTGCTCACACCATGTGGAAGAACCCGCAATACGGGGCTTTTGTTGTGGCCAGCGATTCCAGCTACGTCACGCGCGCTCTTTGGGCTCATGCAGCAACGGCGCCCAAGAATGCACACATGTTCATGACCAAGATCGATCTCAAGTACGTGCTGCCGTAAGCACAAGTCCAACTTTAACCAAAAGCCGCCGGGGTTCGCCCGGCGGTTTTTTTGTCACTGAGCCTATGTCGCTTCGCTCCACACCGAACTGTGTGGCACAGCCGCCCTCGGCTGTGGGAACTTAGGTACAAACCGTGACATGTTAGACAGATCGGACCGGGCACATAGTTGACATATTGATCGAGCACTGGACAGCAGAGGCATGTAGAAGAAGTCATGCCTCAGAATGTGAGCAGTATGGTGGAGCAACGGTTCTACATTTTTTGAAGGACTATGACAGCGACGGGCATGCGGGGGGAATTTTTAGTAGCTACGACAGTAATTCGGGAAGTCCCTCGAGATTGTCCCGAACGGGACGATTTTCTGGGCCGCAGCCCTGAATTCTTAGGCAAGCCACAGAGAACGGTCTCGGATCTAAAATACTCCTGTGCGCTTTCAAAAGACGCTGCTTGCCGTTTACCTGATCTCAATTTTGGCTGGATCCTGTCTCGCGCAATCCCAAGTCCAGTCGAAACATGCTCGCGTAGAACTCCTGTCTCAGCCCTCACGTGACGGCGCTCTCATGGGCATTCATTTCATTCTGGAAAAGGGCTGGCACATCTATTGGATCAATCCCGGAGACTCAGGCCAGCCCCCAATACTCCATTGGACTCTTCCTGCGGCAGCAACCACGGGAGAGATCCAGTGGCCTCAGCCTGAGCGCCTGCAAACTTCGCCCACCATCGCCGACTACGGCTATAAAGATGACGCCCTCCTGCTCGTTCCTGTGCGTTTTCCGGGGAAGGATTTGAAGGTAGGCATTGCGCTCGACGCAAAGTGGCTCATTTGCCGCGAAGTCTGCCTCCCGGACCATGCCCATCTCACGCTTTCTCCGGCTGCAGCCTCTGCCGGTAATCAGACACATGTGGCACAGTTGTTCGCCCGCACCCAAGCTCTCCTTCCCCGCTCCTGGCCGGCGTCATGGAAGGTGAATGCCGAATCGCGCAAAGATGATTTTGTTTTGACTATCATTATGGGGAATCCGCTCACTCGAGCTGAATTCTTTCCTCTGGAAACCGGCCAGATTGACAATGCCGCCAGGCAGAGGCTCACCACCACCGCCACTGGAGCGAAGCTTATGCTCCAAAAATCTGATCTGCTGCTCAAGCCCGTACCGGAGCTTCGCGGCGTGCTGGTAATCAACCATCGCGCCTATCATTTACGAGCGCCCGTGATCGCGCAGGTCGCGCTAAAATGATGGCTTTGAGGCTTTGGAGGAATTATGCGCAGGCTGTTTTCTCGTCTTGCTCTTCTCTTCTCGGCTCTTTTGTTTCTTATTACCACTGCTTTGGCGGTGAAAGTCGGTGATCCTGCGCCCGGCTTCACCGCTATAGACAACCACGGAAAGCCGCAAAAGCTGTCTGATTACAAAGGCAAGTACGTGGTGCTGGAGTGGCACAATCAGGGATGCCCTTATACCCGCAAGCATTATGAGAGCGGGAACATGCAGCAACTGCAGAAGAAGTGGACCGACAAAGGCGTTGTCTGGTTCACGGTAATCTCTTCCGCTCCCGGAACCCAGGGATTCGTAACTCCCACGCAGGAAGATGAGTATCTCCAGAAAATGCATGCTTCGCCCACCGCAGTCCTGATGGACGTTACCGGCACGCTCGGCCATCTCTATGACGCCAGGACCACACCGGAGATGTTTGTCATCGCGCCGGATGGAACGCTCGTCTATGAAGGCGCCATTGATGATCGTCCTACAGCAGACCAGAAGGACATTGCCCGAGCCAAAAATTACGTGGATGCGGCGCTTTCAGAAGCCATGGCCAGCAAACCCGTAGCCGAAGCGGCGACGCGCCCCTACGGATGCTCAGTCAAGTACAAGAAGTTTTAATGACTCACGCGATTGCGGCAGCGATGTAGAGAGGCTGCATGCGCCTGCCCGAATATCTATCTGCTGCCATCTCTCAATTCCGTTCCGGGGATGGCTCATCCGCAGTGGCTGCCGCCTCGCGTGAACTGACGCGCCGCTATAAAAGTGCAAGTTTCGCCACCCCTGCGGTGAATAGTTCTGCCGACCGTTCCGCGTATCTTGCCGCGCGCTTCCCTGCTACGTTCGCCGCCAACTTCCGAGTTCTATCTGAGCTGCGCCGCCTTGCACCGGAAGTGGAAATCTCCAGCCTGCTCGATCTCGGCGCCGGCCCGGGGACATCATCGTTTGCCGCCGCGGAAATTTTTTCCGGACTCGCTTCAGCCACGCTGGTTGAAGCTGATCCGCAGTGGATCCAGCTGGGAAAACAGCTGGCTAATCACAGCCCGCACACAACGGTTCGCAATGCGCAGTGTCTGCAACGCGACCTGCACGATCCGGCCGGTTTACCCGTTCATGATGCAGTCGTCATTTCTTATGCATTGGGCGAGCTCGCGTCCGCGGCACTTGAGCAAGTTCTGGGCCGCGCGTGGCGCAGCGCGAAAAATTTTCTCGTCATCATTGAGCCGGGAACAAAGCGTGGCTTCGCTGCTGTCAACGCGGCGCGTACCTTCTTGATTCAGCAAGGCGCCGGACTCCTGGCACCGTGCCCACATCGAAAAGCTTGTCCCATGGCAGCTGCTGGCGACTGGTGCCACTTTTCGCAAAGGCTTGAGCGCACGGCAGAGCATCGTCATATCAAAGGCGCATCGCTCGGCTATG
>DASUBD010000597.1:0-4075 GCA_035763445.1 Candidatus Angelobacter sp. | reverse complement strand
CTCTCAGATTTTGTGAAGGAAGGAATATACGATTTAATGCCAGTCGGGGGTGTGCACGTGGATCCGGTTGATCACAGCATTTGGTGCGCGACCGATCCAGGTGAAAAAAATCGCTCCGAGATCGTTCATTTCGGCCAGAACGGCAAACTGCTCGAACGCTACACGGCGCCTGATGCTGGGCACCATGATCTGAATGATCTGTTATTACGCGGCAATACTGAAATCTTTGTCACTGATACAGAAGGAAACAAGGTTTACCGCTTTGATCGACGGTCACACACCTTCAAGGTACTGAACCTGGGGCGGCCGGTCTTTTATCCCAACGGAATTACGCTTTCAGATGACGGCAGTGTACTGTACGTGGCCGATGGCCTGGGTGTAATCCGCCTGGACTTGCGCAGCAATAACACCCGGGACGTAAAACCCGCCCCGCATGACACGCTTGCGGGAATCGACGGTTTGTACTGGTATAAAGGCAGCCTTGTGGGAGTCCAGTATGGCACGGGAGCATTTCGTGTGATGCAGTGGAAACTGTCGCCGGACGGAGTTGAGGTCACGTCGAGTGTTGTACTTGAGCGCGGGACAGATTTGGTTCGCGACCCGACGACAGGCGCTATTCTGAACGGAAGCTTCTTTTTTATGTCTAACACCGGCATCGACAATCTCAGAGATGGAAAGATTGTTGACCCGGCGCGGCTCGAGCCCTTGCAAATAGCCGTGGTGCCGCTGAATTAGTACTCAGCAAGACGACAGCTACTTATTGCTGTACAGGATGGGCTCTTTTACCCGGTCAATCAGCTTTCTGGTTTGTCGGCCTTCAATTCCTATCGCTGGAACTCGCAGCGCAAGGACCATTCGTTCCGGCTGTTAACGGGCGCATCACCGGGTCCAGGAAGATCGGCTCTTATATGTGATTGTTTCTAGAGCGATTTTTCCATCTCCACTTCTGCACTCAGGCTTTCAAGGTCGCGATAGATAGTGACCACTGCCAATGTTTTACCTTCGCGCTTGTAGCGAACCGCGCAGTCTTTGTTTTCAACATCGCCGTCAACATCAATCGTGTCCCACTTTTCAGCGTGCCCGACGTAATTAATCGGCACATCGTAGTGTTGGCTCCAGAAAAATGGCACCGCATCGAATCGCTCACGGGCGCCGAGGATGTTCCTTGCGGCAGTCTGCCCCTGGCGCTCCGCGACCACCCAATGCTCCACTCGGATGCGCTCACCCGTGTGTGGATTGGGCCAGCGCGCTATATCTCCGGCAGCAAACACTCCCGGAGCGCTGGTTTGGAGATATTCATTCACTACAATCCCGCGGTCCATCTCAATGCCGGCCTGTTCACCCAAGGCAAGCAATGGCCGCACTCCGACTCCGAGCACGATAAAATCAGCTTCAATTGTCTCTCCGCCGGAAAGCGTGACTTTCTTTCCATCCATTTTTTTCACCGTCTGGCCAAGATGGAACATCACGCCGTGTTCTTCATGCAAGGTGCGAACAAACGCGCCCACCCTTGAGCCGAGAACCTTCTCCATTGGTACCTGTTCCGGCGCGACCACATGGACGGCAACTCCTCTCGTCCGCAGCGAAGCAGCCACTTCCAAACCAATAAAGCTGGCGCCCACTACAACCACCTGCTTCGATGAAGCTGCTTTGGCCACAATTGCCTTGCTATCAGCAAACGAACGCAAATACATGGTCTGAGCAGGAGTGGCGCCTTCAACCGGCAGCTTTATGGGATCTGCTCCCGTTGCCAGCAACAGCGCGCCGTAGGAGTATGATTTGCCGTCTGCCGTGACCACTTTCTTTTGTTTGGTGTCCAGCGACGTAACGCGCGAGTTCAGAATCAGGTCGATCTTTCTCTCCGAATACCACTCAGGCGCCCGCAAGGGAATCCACTCGTCCTGCGCCGTTCCTGCGAGAAAGTCCTTTGAAAGATTGGGCCGGTCGGACGGAGGATCATTATCTGCGCTGATCATCGTCACAGGCCCTCTGTACCCTTCGCGGCGGAGCATGTCAGCTGCGGCGAGCCCAGCGGCTCCTCCGCCGACGATAACGACTGAGGTGGGATGCTCGCTCGTGGTCTTCTGGGGTCCAGCGGGCGCAAGCTTGTCACGAACGAAAACAGTGTCGCCCTTGCGTTCAACTCGCCAGCACTGGATAGCATCCAAAGCCGGCGCTCTCAACGCCTCACCCGTGCGCAGGCTGAAACACGCGTGATGCCATGGACAACGCACTTCATCATTCACCACCAGACCGTCAGCAAGAGGCCCGTGGTAGTGCGTGCAGTAAGCGCCTACGGCAAAGAACTCCGTGCCGCGCCGCACCAGCAATACTTCTTCTCCATCGACTGTTCCCAGCAGCTTTCCGCCATCGGGAATGCTGGCCAGCGGAAGTCCATTCTTCAAATCAGGCTTTTGAACATCGTTCATTCCACGCACCTCGGGTGGATCCTCTGCGAACTTGGAGCACCAGCCATCGTACATCAAGGCAGTTTCGGGCAGGAACATTGGAGAACTCACATGTGCGCGGCTATATACGGGGCGATTTTCCAGCAGAACTCGAACTGAGATGGAAGCTGCGTAGCAAGTTTCAACTCCGGAAGGCTTATCGCGAAATTTGATCTGCACTTTCTTGCAGTTCAACCTACACCCCACCAGGTTTCCCTTGCCCAAGAAATAGTTTTGTAACGGTAGGTTATTTAAACCCTTGTAACCATTCTTGACGTTCGGTATGCTTTCTAGCGCTGTGAAACCCGTCGCGCTTGTAAGCATGCCGACTCTCTCGGCGCGGTTTCCTTCCATCCAGCTGGCGCTGCTCAAACCGACGCTGGAACGTGCTGGAATCCCTGCCCAGACTTTCTCACTATTCATGTATTTCGGCGAGCGTATTGGCTGGCGCGTCAGCGAAGCGATCGCCGACGTTTGGCCGAGCATGGTAGGCGAGTGGATATGGACCAAAGCGGCATTCGGGGCAGAGATCAAGGCTCGCGACCAGCAGTACTTCCGTGAATACAATCACATTTTCAAGGCGATCTGCAGCGCGGCCGGTTGCACCCTTAAACGATTTCAGCGCATACGCGACAAGGACGCTCCAAAGTTCATTGAGTTCTGCCTGAACGCCGTGGACTGGAGCCGATTTTCCGTGATCGGCTTTTCCGTGGTATTCCAGCAGCTTCTCGCCAGTCTGGCTCTGGCGCGTGCGTTAAAAGAACGGTATCCGCATATCCCCATCGTATTCGGCGGCGCCAGTTTGGAGGATGACATCGCAGACGAGATCATGCGCCAGTGCCCACACGTGGACTACATCCATTGCGGAGATGCTGAGGTGTCTTTCCCTGAAATGGTGCGCCGCCTGGAGGAAGGGCAATCACTCCAGGGCCTTCAAGGGGTGATGTGGCGCGATGAAGGAAAAATCCAGTATGCCGGCCGCGCAGCCAATTTCATGGCGATGGATGAAACGCCGCTTCCGGATTTCGACGAGTACTTCTACGCGCGCGATGAAGGCGGCTATGAAAATTACAAGGACGCATGCGAGCCGATGCTTCCCATTGAAACCGGGCGCGGCTGCTGGTGGGGAGAGAAACACCACTGCACCTTCTGTGGACTGAACCGTTCCGGAATGGAATTTCGGTCGAAAAGTCCGGAAAGGGTAATCGAACAACTGGACCAACTCGCGCACAAATATGGAATTTTCAGCTTCAACGCCATTGATAACATCATGGCGCCCGAGTACACGGAAAAGGTTTTCCGCCGGCTGGCTGAGACCAACACAGACCTGGAACTCCATTATGAGATCCGGCCCAATCTATCGCGCACACAACTGGCGCGGCTGCGCAAGGGCGGCTTGAACTCAGTCCAGCCCGGAGTTGAGAGCCTGGCCACGAACGTGCTCAAGAGCATGCGCAAGATGACCACCGGCATGCGAAATATCGAGCTGATCAAGTGGTGTACTTACTACGGCATCAACTGCATGTACAACATCCTGATGCGGTTCCCGGGCGAGACTGAAGAAGACTACCGCCTGCAGGCAGAGCTTGTGCCCAGGATCCTGCACCTGCAGCCACCCTGGGGTATTG
>DASUBD010000596.1:0-7642 GCA_035763445.1 Candidatus Angelobacter sp. | reverse complement strand
GTACGCATTCGTTCCAGGAATGCCGCGCGCACCCGCTCACGATTGCCAGCCGAGGCACCACGCTGGGCTGCGCTGGCAGCAGGGAGCGCGCTCGCAATCATTGGTCTTACCCGTCGTTCAAAAGCAGGGTTCGCGCTGGCGGCCGGAGGAGGGCTGCTGGCGATTGCCGGTTCTCGTCTCAATACCTCGCCCTCTCAACTGGTTGCCAGCAGCACTATGCAGCTCAACTGCTCGCCACAACAGGCATTTGATTTCTGGCGCAACCTGGAAAATCTGCCTTCATTCATGCACCACCTGGACAGCGTCTCCATCCTTGGCGACCGCCGCTCGCGCTGGGTGGCAATCGGCCCCATGGGTTCACGCATTCATTGGGACGCAGAGATCGTTACGGAACGGCCAGGAGAACTGATTTCATGGCGTTCACTCCCAGGCTCAGATATCGACGTTGACGGATATGTCGAGTTCCGGGAGGCGCCCGGACATCGCGGGACATTTATCTCAGCCAATGTCATTTATTCACCACCGGCGGGCAAGGTTAGCAGGGCGCTTGCCAGACTGATGGGAAAAGATCCCAGTTTCCTGATGCGGCAGGACCTTCGCCGCTTTAAAGCGCTCATTGAGGCAGGAGAAATCCCCACCGTGGAGGGACAATCACATGGTCCACGTTCCCGCTTTGTGGCTGCCGCCCGCGCTCTGAACCCGGACGAGCCGATCCGGCGCGATGCAAACATACGTGAAGTGCTGGAAGCGAAAAGGAGGTTGGCATGAAGGCAGTTTGTTGGATGGGCACAGAGAAGATGAGCGTGGAAACGGTTCCCGATCCAAAGATTCTCAACCCGCGCGATGCAATCGTACGAATCACCAGCACATGCATTTGCGGATCTGACCTGCACCTCTATGACGGCTTGATGCCCACCATGGAGCAGGGCGACATCATGGGCCACGAGTTCATGGGAGAAGTGGTCGAGGTTGGAGGCGGGATTAAGCCGGAGAAACTGAAGGTGGGAGACCGCGTGGTAGTTCCGTTCACCATTGCTTGCGGCAACTGCTTCTTCTGCCAACAGCAACTGTGGTCCTGCTGCGAAAACTCGAATCCGAACTACTGGATGGCTGAGAAGCTGATGGGCTATTCACCTTCTGGATTGTTTGGCTACACCCACATGCTGGGAGGTTATGCGGGAGGACAGGCACAGTACGCGCGTGTTCCGTTTGCTGACGTAGGCCCGCTAAAGCTGCCAGAAGGCCTCTCCGATGAAAAAGTCATCTTTCTGTCTGATATTTTTCCGACCGGTTACATGGGCGCGGAGAATGCCAACATTCGCCCTGGCGATACGGTTGCCATCTGGGGATGCGGCCCGGTGGGACAGTTTGCCATCCGTAGCGCCTTTCTGCTGGGAGCGGAACGGGTGATTGCCATTGATCGCTTTGATTATCGCCTTCGCCTGGCACAGGAGGCTGGTGCGGAGATCATCAATTACACGGAGGTGGACAGCGTTCTTGACCGTCTGAAGGAGATGACAGGCAATCTTGGCCCCGATTCCTGCATTGACGCTGTCGGCATGGAGGCCCATTACACCGGCCCAACGTACCTGATCGACAGGACCAAGCAGGCGCTGAAAATCGAACCTGATCGTCCCGGGGTATTGCGTGAGTGCATTATGGCGTGCCGCAAGGGCGGAACGGTCTCAGTGCCCGGTGTCTATGGCGGATTCGTGGATAACATTCCCATCGGGCAATACATGAATAAAGCCATTACGATGAAAACCGGACAGACCCACATGATGAAGTACATGAAGCCGCTGCTCGAGCGCATTGAACGCGGAGAAATTGACCCCAGTTTCGTGGTAAGCCACCGCGTTTCGATTGAGGATGCACCCAGAATGTATCAGGTCTTCCGTGACAAGCAGGACCACTGCACCAAGGTGATTCTGGATCCCTGGGCGGATGGCGCCAAAGCAGCATAAATTTTCAATACACCCTGCACCTCGGCCGCTCGCTTGAGCTGCCGAGGTTGTTTTAGCTCTTTACCGCGACGGCGATGCCATCCCGGATAGGCAGGATGGTGGTAAAGAATTCGTTTGAGGCCCAGAGACGCCGGTTGAATTCCTGAATGGCCCGCGTAGTTTCTTCTTTTGCGTCCGGCTGGGTGACGCGGCCGTACCAGAGGACGTTGTCGGTAATGAAAAGACCTCCGGGCCGGAGGCGGCTGGCAGCCATGTGCAGCACACGCGGATAGTCCTGTTTGTCGACGTCGTTAAAGATGATGTCGAACTGCTGTTTCTGCTCTGAAAGCAGCTCCAGCGCATCACCCACGCCGACGTGAATACGGCCGGTGACGCCCGCACGCTGAAAGTAGCCGCGAGCTTCTTCGGCGTTTTTGGGATCGCCATCTGTATAGAAAACCTGGCCACCTTCTCCGGCCGCTCGCGCCCACCAGATGGTCGAGTAACCGATCGCGGAGCCCATTTCGAAGATCTTCTTTGCTTTGATCAGCCTTGCGTACTGATAAAGGACACGCGCCACGGCGGGACCGACGATAGAGATATCGCGCCGCTCTGCCTGCTGTTCCATTTCCATGAGAACAGGATCGCGCTCCGGCAGGAGCGAAGCCATGTATTGCTCCACCGCAGGATTGACAATGCCTTCGACGCTCATCAGGAAAGAGTCTCGCCGGGTCTCATGGTGTGCAGTTCAATGCCCATGTCCTGAATTCGGCGCTCCATTTCCTGCGGCGTTCCCGTAAGCAAAGGAAAGGTTCCAAAGTGCATGGGGATGACGGCTTTAGGCTTGAGGAGTTTGCAGGCGTAGCTGGCTTCGCGCGGACCCATAGTGAATACGTCGCCGATGGGCAGCATCACCAGGTCAGGCTGATAAAGTTCATGGATGATGTGCATGTCGCCAAAGACGTTGGTATCTCCGGCGTGATAAATCTTCAGCCCGTTTTTGAAGTGGATCACGTAGCCGCAAGGCTCGCCGCCATAAATGATCTGGCCCTCGTCTTCAATCCCGCAGGAGTGGTCAGCGTGAACCATGGTCACGTAGATGTCGCCGACTTCCTGAGAGCCGCCTTTGTTCATCGGCATGATCTGCTTAGCGCCTTTTTTGTTCATCCACAAGCAGAGTTCATAGACGCCTACTACTTTGGGATCGTGCTTTTTGGCCAGTTCCACCGCGTCGCCAATGTGGTCACCATGGCCGTGAGTGCAGAGCATCACGTCAATGTGGTCAAACTTCTTCTTATCCGCCGGAGTCATGGGATTGTTCATCACCCAGGGATCAATGAGGATTTCTTTTCCATCTGGAGTCTCAATAAGAAACGTTGCGTGTCCAAGCCAGGTTAGTTTGATTCCGTTGAGTTTCATGGTTTCCTTCTTTTGAAATTCGATAATGATGACAACGCCCGTACTAAGCGATTCACGGGTTGAGGAGCCATTAGCCTTTAGCACTTAGCCATTTGTGAAATACGGGATCATAATGACACTTCCATATTCTGTAACGACTGCGAAGGCAAGTACCGCAAAGGAGCAGCGCCCTAAAGGCTAACGGCTAATGGCTCATTGTTAACGGCTATTTCTCTCCTTGTGACTTCCATCCTTTATATCCGCCGGCCAGCGACATTACATTTTTGAAGCCCATGCGTTTCAGGCTTTGCGCCGCCAATGCGGAACGGCCTCCGCCGCCGCAGTAGCAGACGATAGGTGCGTTTTTGTCTGTAGTGATGCTGTCAACCTTATGTTCCAGCTGTCCTCGCGGCAGCGCAGTGGAGCCCGTGATTGCGCCTTGAGCAACTTCGTCGGGCTCGCGGACGTCAATGAGCTTGAAATCGCTGCCGGATTGCTGCATACGCTTCAGTTCTGCAGGATCTATCTCCTTGATTTCCTTTTTGGCTTCATTGACCAGTTGATGGTATTCAGGCAACGGCACAGATCACCCCTCGCAAAGCAACGCAAGATTCTAAATGAGAGGACGGCGAGTTGAGAATCTGTTGCATGCATCTCGCACGCAAGAACTCAGGAGTGGCAGGAGCTTTCTGACGTGCGCGATGCCGCATGCAGACTGCTATGATGAACATTTTCAGAAGAAAAGGAGACCCGCGTTGTCCCAGACCAGGATCGCAAAAGAAAAGATCACACTGGATGTCTCAGTCGGAAGCAGCATGGGCTGCTATGTTGCCCGCCCGGACGATTCGGCCTCTCATCCCGGAATCATCGTTTTGCAGGAAGCCTTTGGCGTGAACTCTCATATCCGCAACGTGGCCGAGCGTTTTGCCGCGCAGGGCTATGTTGCCATTGCTCCCGAGCTGTTTCACCGCACCGCTCCCGGATTTGAAGGGAACTACAACGACTTTCCTGGCGTGAGGCCACACATGCAGGCCATGACTGTTCCTGGCTTGGAGGCCGATCTTCGTGCGTCATTTGACTGGCTGCAGAACCAGAAAAACGTAGAGCGTGATCGCATCTGCTCCACCGGATACTGCATGGGCGGAAGAATGTCATTCCTGGCCAACTCCATCCTGCCGCTTCGGGCTGCAGCATCTTTTTACGGCGGCAGCATCGCTCCCGCTCTGCTGGACCGCGCCGCGCGACTGCATGCTCCCATGCTGTTCTTCTGGGGAGGTCTGGACAAGCACATTCCTCCGGAGCAGCGCGGCGATGTGATTGACTCGTTGCGGAAAGCCGGCAAAACGTACGCCAACGTGGAGTTCTCAGATGCCGACCACGGTTTCAACTGCGATGAACGTGCCTCTTACCAGCCGCGAGCCGCGCGACAATCGTGGGCGATGCTGCTCGAGTTTCTGCAATCATAGAATCTGCGCCACACGCACAGGCATCTCAGCATAAGCATCCTCTTTCACGCATGGCCGACTCCAACTCCAACCAGACGCCTTCAGCTCAGGCTGAAGGCGTCCGTTTTCTTGTACGCGCGCTCCGTCACCGGAACTACCGGCTTTTCTTCGGCGGTCAAAGCGTTTCTTTGATTGGCACATGGATGACGCGCATCGCCACCAGTTGGCTGGTCTACCGGCTCACCGGCTCCGCCATGCTGCTTGGACTGGTTGGGTTTGCCGGACAGCTTCCTACGTTTCTGCTGGCGCCGTTTGCCGGCGTGTGGGTGGACCGCTGGAATCGTCATCGCGTGCTGGTGGTCACGCAGGTGCTCGCCATGCTCCAGTCGTTTGCTCTTGCGGTGCTAGCGCTCACAGGACGCATCACTGCATGGGACATTCTGTGGCTCAACGCCTTCCAGGGCGCCATCAATGCGTTCGATATGCCTGCCCGCCAGGCGTTTGTGCTGGAAATGGTCACCGATCGCGGCGACCTGAGCAACGCCATCGCGCTGAACTCTTCCATGGTCAACATGGCGCGTCTCATCGGCCCATCAATTGCCGGGTTGATCATTGCTGTGGTCGGCGAAGGTTATTGCTTCCTGATTGACGGTTTCAGCTATCTCGCTGTGATCGCTTCCCTGCTGTTCATGCGGCTTGCTACCGTTGCGCCGACACGCCGGGGAAAGAACACGCTGGCTGACTTGAAGGAAGGCTGGCAATACGTCACGGGCTTTGCGCCGGTGCGGGACGTGATGCTGCTGCTCTGCGTCGCCAGCCTGATGGGAATGCCATATATGGTGCTGATGCCCATCTTTGCCGGCCAGATCCTGCACGGCGGGCCCCACACTCTGGGCTTTCTCATGGGCGCCACCGGCGTGGGCGCGCTCACGGGAGCTGTGATCCTGGCCGCGCGCAGAAGCGTGCTGGGACTGGGCCGCGTGATCTGGCTTGCCTCCACTGGTTTCGGAGCCGGACTTATTGCCTTTTCTGCTTCCCGCTGGCTGTGGCTTTCATACGCGCTGATGTTTGTGGTGGGGTTGGGAATGATGCAGCAGATGGCATCAAGCAACACCATTCTTCAGACCATTACTCCTGACGATAAACGCGGCCGCGTCATGAGTTATTACACGGTCGCGATCGTGGGCATGATGCCGTTCGGAAGCCTGCTTTCCGGATGGCTTGCCGCTCGCCTCGGCGCTCCAATTGCGCTGGCGATTGGAGGCGCTGCCTGCGTAATTGGCGCAGGAATATTCGCTTTGCGGCTGGGACGCATCCGCGCGCTTGTCCATCCTATTTATGTGCAGTTGGGGATCATTCCTGAAATCGCTGAAGGCATCAACTCCGCCGCCGTTCTCACTTCAGTCAGCGAAGAATGAAGTTCTGCGTCTTCAGCGATAGTAGCCTGCTCTGGCTTCTACTACTGCGTCCTGGTGCACTTTCTTTGTTTCCGGGGCCAGCTTGACCTCTATGGCACAGAACCTGCCCCTGGCTTTCTGCCCCACGGGATGGTAGGCCAGGGTATAGCGCATGCGGATGTCATCTATCAAAGATGCCAGCCGCTGATCGATGCGCTTACGCCTGAATTCCACTACCTGTCCACCGGTGGCCTGGGCATACTTATGCACGTCGCCTGGTGGATAGAGCATTTTGTTGACCATGGTTTCGCCGGCTTTGGACATGCGCAGAGAGAACTCATCATCAGAGATCTGGCTGGTCTGGAGCAACGTGCACACAACGGTGCCGGTGCGCCAGAGTTCTTCCGTAGCTTCCTTTTCGCTGTGCAGTTTGGCTTTGCCCAGGCTGCGCCCGTAGCGGCGCCTGACATCATCAGAAGGATAGTTGGGAATATCATCGGTGAGCCAGATGATCACGCGACGGTTGCCGCGTTTGCCTGATTTTTCCAGCCGCGCTGCCGCCTGGAAGATACCTTCATTAAAAAAAGCCGCCTCGCTGCTCTCCATGCGGCCGGCCTTTCTGATTGCATCCACGGTGCGCGTACGATCGGTGGTGAAGTCCTCAATCAGGTTTGCTGTGGCTGAATACGTCATCACCGCTACTTCATCCTGCGGCTTGAGATGATGCAGAGCATCGAGTGCTCCATCGGCCAGCGGCTTCAACACCGGACGCACGCTGTCCGTAAGATCGAACAGCAGCACCACGGAAAGCGGCAGCTCATCCTGGCTGAACGAGCTGATTTGCTGAGGCACCTTGTCTTCATAGACTTGAAAATCGCGCGCCGTGAGACCGGCTATGGCATGGCCATTTCTTTTTTCGAGCACCTGCGCGTCAACGGTCACCAGCCGCGCATTGACTCGATATATTCCGGCCTCGCCGTTATCAATGGTATTTTGCGACAGAAGCAGGCCGCTGCTAGAAACCAGCAACAGAATGAATCCAGCCAGAAAAGATCGCCACGACATAACCTTCTCCCGGGGACGTTCGCACGATGTGATTGACCGCGGCCGCACCTTGCCAGCCGCAGCTTCGATGACCAAAACGATAAGCCGGATCGGGCAGGAATGTCCACTACGGGTTGGCATGCTAAAACTCTCCTTATCCACTGGCCAGCATCTTCAACTCCGCAGGAATCTAGTTCCAAAAAGTAACGCAGGCGCACTGTTATCCCGGTTTCCCTAGGTCAGCTTAAGCACCAGATGTTGCTACCGGTCATTGGCATGGTAGAATTCCCCGCCAGGAGGACTTAATAATGGCCATTCGTGTTTCCGCAGGTGAAGTGAAGCGCATTAGCGAAGCGCAAAGAAAAAAGATTGAAAATAAGCTTCTGCAGGCCGTTGTGAGCGAACTCGGCCGGGA